>BEII01000008.1 GCA_002898935.1 bacterium HR32 | reverse complement strand
GTAGGAGGTGAGGAGGTGTCGCTGTTCCGGGCGATGGAAGCCAGCGCGTCTGCGTTGACCGCCGAGCGGGTGCGCATGGAGGTGGTGGCGGGGAACCTGGCCAACGCCAACACCACCGGGGGGCCGAGCGGCCCGTACCGACGGCGGGTGGCGGTGTTCGCCCCGCTGCTGGACCGGTTTGCCTTGGCCGGAGGCGGCGCCGGGGAAGGGGGCGGCGTGGTGGTGGCGGCCATCGTGGAGGACAGTTCCGCACCACGGCGTGTGTACGACCCCGGGCACCCGGACTCGGACGCGCAGGGGTTCGTGACGTACCCGAACGTGAACCCCGCGGTGGAGATGGCGGACCTGATCGCTTCCAGCCGTGCCTACGAGTTGAACGTGGTGGCGCTCAATACCACCAAGCAGCTGATCCTGCGGGCCTTGGAAATCGGGAGGAGGTGAGGCGGTGGAGGTGCGTGGTGTCGCTCCCGTAGGAACGGCCGCCGCCTCTCCCGTGCGGGAGGCGGTTTCGGCCTTCGCGGAGGCCTTGGCACGGGCCGTCCAGCGGGCGGACGAGCTACAGCGCCGCGCGGACGCCGCGGCGGCAGCGCTGGCAGACGGTCGGACGGACGACGTGCACGCCGTGATGGTGGCCATGGAGGAGGCGAACTTGGCCCTGCAGCTCGCCATCCAGGTCCGCAACCGCCTGCTGGAGAGCTACCAGGAGCTAGTGCGCATGCAGGTGTAGCGGCGGACGCTGCGGGCGGGGGACGGGGAGCGCGGGATGCTGCAGGCGTGGTCGCACTGGACCCCGGCCCACCGGCGCGTGGCGCTCGCGGTGGCGGGCGGGCTGGCCGTGGCCCTGGCCGTGTGGGCGTGGGCCGGGCGTCCGCAGTTCGTGCCCCTTTACAGCCGCCTGGACACCGAGGAGGCCGCCCGAGTCGTGCAGGCGCTCCAGCAACTGGGGGTACCGCACCGGCTGTCCGGTGCGGGCACGACGGTGGAAGTGCCCAGGGACCGGGTGTACGCCGCGCGCCTGCAGCTCGCGGCCCAGGGACTCCCCCGCGGCGGGGTGGGGTTCGAGCTGTTCGACCGCACCTCCTTCGGCGCCACGGAGCTCGTCCAGCGCGTCAACCTCCAGCGGGCGCTCGCGGGTGAGCTCGTGCGGAGCATTGAGACCCTGGACGCGGTAGAGAAGGCCCGCGTGCACCTCGCCATCCCGCAGGACCGGCTGTTCCGGGACGAGGCGACGTCTGCCAGCGCGTCCGTGGTGGTGAGCCTCCGGCCCGGGGCATCCCTCAGCGCGGGACAGGTGCGGGCCATCCGGCACCTGGTGGCGAACAGCGTGGAGGGCCTGACGCCGGAACGCGTCACGGTCGTGGACACTCGGGGTGTGCTGCTGTCCGCGGGACAGGACGACCCGTCCGGCGTGAACACCGCCCAGCTGGGTGAGCGGGAGCAAGTGGAAGCGGCGCTGCAGCAGCGCGTGCAGAGCATGCTGGACGAAGTCCTCGGCCCGGGCCGTGCGCTCGCCCGGGTGAGCGCGGAGGTGGACTTCAGCCGCCGACAGGTTGAGCAGGAGAGTTACCTCCCCAACCAGCGCGCGCCGACCTCCGAGGTCACGGTGGAAGAGTCGTACGCGGGCCGGGGGGCCCTGCCCCCGGGCGGCCCGGCCACGGTGTCGGTCCCGTCCTACGCGCAGGCACCGGCGGCTGCTTCCGGCTCGGAATACCGCAGGCGCGAGTCGCGCACCACCTACCAGGTCACCCGGCGGGTGGAGCGTGCGGTTACCACAGGTGGCCTGCGCCGCCTCTCCGTGGCCGTGCTCGTGGACCGCAGGGCCCCCGCTTCCAGCGTGCGCGCCCTGGAAGCCGCGGTGGCGGCAAGTCTGGGGCTGGACCGCCGGCGGGGAGACGTGCTCGTGGTGCAGTCCGTGGACTTTCCCGCTGCGCCTGCGGCGGCCCCGGCCCCTGAGCCCGCCCGGACGGGTCAGGCTGCACGAGCGCTCCCGGTATGGCTCGCAGGCGGAGCCGGCCTGGCCGCGCTGGTGCTTGCCCTGGTCGTGGGAGCCCTCTGGCGCCGGCGACGCCGCGCTTCGCGGGTGACGGTGGAGACCCTGGAGCCCGTGCCCGTGCAGCCACCTGCGGCTGCGCCGGAGCCCAGGGAGGACGAGGAGGAGAAGGTCCTCGAGGCCCTGCGGCAGCGGGAGTCGAGCCGCGAGGCCGTGGTCCGCCGGGAGCTCCAGCGGATGGCGCAGGAGCGTCCCGCGGACGTAGCCGCGGTGATCAAGAGCTGGCTCGCGGAGAAGTAGCCGTGGCGACGAAGCCGTCCATCTCCGGGCGTCAGAAGGCGGCCATGCTCCTCGTCTCCCTGGGACCGGAACTCGCCTCTGCGGTCCTGCGGCATCTGGGCGAGGAGGAGATCGAGGCCCTGACCTTCGAGATCGCGAACCTGCCCCACGTCAGTGCGGAGGAACGCGAAGAAGTGGTCCAGGAGTGCTACCAGATGGCCCTCGCGCGCGAGTACGTGTCCGTGGGCGGGCTGCAGTACGCCCGGGACCTCCTGGAGCGGTCGCTGGGCGCGCAGCGGGCCGCGGAGATCCTCGAGCGCCTCACCTCGTCGCTGCAGGTGAGCCCCTTCGACGCCTTCCGCCGCATGGACCCCGCGCAGCTCGCAAGCCTGCTCCAGCAGGAGCACCCGCAGACCATCGCGCTGGTGGTGGCGTACCTGAAGCCGGGACAGGCCGCCGCGGTGCTGGCCGCCCTGCCGCGGGAGCTCCAGGTGGAGGTGGCCATGCGGGTAGCCGTCATGGACCGGACCACGCCCGAGACCATCCGCGAGGTGGAGGCCGCGCTGGAGAGCAAGCTCGTGAGCCTGCCCACGCAGGAGTTCACCGCGGTGGGCGGGGTGCAGGCACTCGTGTCCATCATCAACGAGTCGGACCGGGCCACGGAGCGCGGGATCCTGGAGGCCCTGGAGGAGAAGGACCCCGAGCTGGCGGCCCAGGTGAAGAAGCTCATGTTCGTGTTCGAGGACCTGCTGGGCCTGGACGACCGCTCCATCCAGATCGTGTTGCGGAACGTGGACGGCAAGGACCTGGCCCTAGCCCTCAAGGGCGCCAGCGAGGAGCTGCGGGAGAAGATCTTCCGGAACATGAGCCAGCGGGCTGCGGAGGCGCTGCGGGAGGACCTACAGCTCATGGGGCCCGTCCGCCGCCGGGACGTGGAGGAAGCACAGGGCCGCATCGTGACCGCGGTCCGCCAGCTGGAGGACAGCGGCCAGATCGTGATCGCCCGGGGGGCCCAGGAAGAGGTCCTCCTGTAGGAGGCGCTGGTGCCGGACGGCGTGCGTGCGGTCATCAAGGGAGCGCCTCGCGAGGACGCCATGGCCCGGATCACCACCGCCATCGGCGCCCAGGACCCCGCGGGCGAGCGTGCGGCGGAGGTGCTGCGGTCCGCGTACGAGGCGGCCCGCCGGCTCCAGGAGGCTGCCCGGCTCGAGGCCGCGCGGGCCGTGGCGCGGGCGCAAGAGCAAGCCCGGGCGGAGGTGGAAGCCGCGTGGGCGCAGCGGCTCGCGCGTCTCGATCGCCTGTTGGACGAGCTGGCCGACCAAGCCCCTCGTGCCCTGGGGGAGCGCGCAGCGCCGGTGGTGGTGGCCTTAGCCCTGGAGGTGGCCCGCCGCCTGGTGGGTCGGGCGGTGGAGCAGGACCCCGAGCTGCTGGTCCGTTGGGCGCAGGACGCTGCCGCCCGGCTGCATGGGGTCACCGCGGTGGTGGTGCGGGCAAATCCCGAGGACCTGGAGCGGCTCGGCGCCCCGCCCGCGGAGCGCGCAGGGCTGCGGCTGGTGTGGGTGCCTGACCCCTCCGTGGACGGTGGCTGCGTGGTGGAGTGCGGGGCAGGGCTGGTGGACGCGCGTCTCGGTACGCAGCTCGAGACGTTGCGGGAGCGTCTGGAGGAAGTCCGCGGTGGGTAGCCCGTTGCCGCTTGCGGCGTGGCTGCGCGCGGTTCGCGAGACCGACCCCGTGCGGGTGGTGGGCCGGGTGGTGCAGGTGGTCGGACTCGTGGCGGAGGCCCGCGGCCCGCGGGTGCACGTGGGCGAGTGGTGCACGGTGCAGACCGCGGAAGGGGAGCTTCCTGCAGAGGTGGTGGGGTTCCGGCAGGACCGTTTCCTCATGATGCCCCTCGGGCCCTTGGGAGGGCTGGCGCCCGGCAGTGCGGTCGTGCCCTCCGGCCGCGCCATGCGGGTGCCCGCGGGCCGGTCGTTGTTGGGCCGTGTCACAGACGGGCTCGGCCGGCCTTTGGACGGAAGGCCTCTCGAGGTGGACGAGTGGAGATTGGTGCACGCCGATCCCCCCAACCCCTTGCAGCGGCCCCGGATCACCGAGCCCTTGCCCACCGGCGTGCGAGCCATCGACGGGCTGCTGACCCTGGGACGCGGGCAGCGGGTCGGGATCTTCGCAGGCAGCGGGGTCGGGAAGAGCACGCTGCTGGGCATGGTGGCCCGCCACAGCGCCGCGGACGCCAACGTGATCGCCCTCGTGGGCGAGCGGGGCCGGGAGGTGCTGGACTTCCTGGAAAACGACCTGGGCGAGGGGCTGGAGCGGTCTGTGGTGGTCGTGGCGACTTCAGACCAGCCCCCGCTGGTGCGGGCCCGCGCGCCCTTCGTGGCCACCGCCATCGCGGAGGCGTTCCGGGACCAGGGGATGCACGTGATGCTCATGATGGACTCCGCCACGCGGTTCTGCATGGCGCAGCGGGAGATCGGCCTCGCGGTGGGGGAGCCGCCCACCAGCCGCGGGTACACGCCTTCGGTGTTCGCGCTGCTGCCTCAACTCATGGAGCGGGCCGGAACCGCGCCCCGCGGTTCCATCACGGCGCTGTACACCGTGCTGGTGGAGGGCGACGACCTGATGGAGCCCGTGGCCGACCACGCGCGGAGCATCCTGGACGGCCACATCGTGCTGTCCCGGTCGCTGGCCGCCCAGGGCCACTACCCGCCCGTGGACGTGCTGGAGTCCACCAGCCGGCTCATGGCGTCCGTGGTGGACCCCGACCACTTGCGCTGGGCACAGGCCGTGCGGGCGCACCTGGCGACCTACCGGGAGGTGGAGGACTTGGTGAACCTGGGCGCGTACGTCCGCGGGAGCAACCCGCGGGTGGACGCGGCCCTGGACCGCATCGAAGAGATCCGCATGTTTCTCCGCCAGATGCCGCACGAGCGGGCGGACTTCGCCACCACACGCCGGCAGCTGGCCCACCTGGCGGGCGAGCCGTGAGACGGTTCCGCTTCCCGCTGGAGGGGCTGTTGCGGGTGCGACGGGTGCGGGAGCGCCAGGCCCGGCGGGAGCTGGCGGACGCGCTGCGGTCGTTGCGGGAGTCGGAAGCTCGGTGTGAGGTGGTCCGGGCCACCGTGCGCGGGGCGGAAGAGGCGGTGGTGCAATCGCAGACGGCGGCGGAGCTGCGCGCGTGGGCCGAGGTCCTGGACGCGCGGCGGCGCGCCCTCCAGGCCGCGGAGGAGGATCGCGCGCAGCGGGCCCAGCGGGCGGAGGAGCTTTGGGCACGCTTCTTGCAGCTCCGCCGAGAGCGGAAGGCGGTGAGTCAGGTGCGTAGCCGGCGCTGGCAGCAGTACCGGCAGGAGCTGGCGAGGCAACAGCAGGCCGAGGCGGACGACCTGGCTCTCCTGTGCCGGGGGAGGAAGAATTGAGCCCGACCCTGCTATCTGCGCTCGCGCGGATCCGGTGGATCGAGTCACAGCTCGGGCCTGTTGGAGCGGCGCCGGGACCGGAGCGATCGGAGTCCGGCCCTGCTGCGTTCCGGGCGCTCGTGGAGGAGGCCGCCCGGCGGTACGGGCTGGACCCGGCCCTCGTGGACGCGGTGGTGCGTACGGAGTCGGGCTACGACCCCTCGGCCACCTCGCCCGCCGGCGCCATGGGCCTCATGCAGCTCATGCCTGCGACCGCCCGCGCGCTGGGGGTGGCGGACCCCTACGACCCGGTGCAGAACGTGCACGGAGGCGTGCGTTACCTCCGGGGGCTCGTGGATCGGTTCGGCGACGTGACCCTGGCCCTCGCGGCATACAACGCGGGTCCGGGCGCGGTGGCCCGCCACGGGGGCGTCCCACCGTACCCGGAGACCCGGGCGTACGTGGAGCGCGTGCTGCGGGCTTGGCAACGAGCTCGGGTGGACCTCGGGGGTTCACCGTGATCCCCGCCCCTGTCGCGTGGCAGGACCTGGAGACGCCGGTGGCCTCGCCGGCAGCGGCACACCTCGCGACCCTGTTCTCGCACGCCCTGTACACCTGGCTCCTATGGGGATCGCCACCGGGCCCGGTAGATGCGTCCGCACAAGGCGCACCCAGCGAAGAAGAGGGCCTATGGCCGCCGCCCGCGAGGCCTATGCGGCCGGAACCGGTTTGGGAGCTGCCGGTACCCGGCGCCGCCGTCGCGTTCACATGCCCCTCCGGACCTTCGGGGCGGGCACAGGCTTTTTCCCCGGACGCTGGCGCAAGGCCCGTACAACACCCCCACACACAACCGGTGGCCGTGGTGCCACACCAGCCCACTCTCGCGGTGGTGGGGTGCGCGGGCTCCGGGCACTCGGTCCCAGAGACCCAGCGGCCCCGGGGAGCGCCCGATCTGGTGCATGACGGCCTGCCTGTGGAATCCGAAAGAAGCGTAGAGGAGGCCGGTGGGCAGGTCGCGACCGCGCCTGGTGTGCAGAGACCAGCACCGCAGCCCGGATCGTCTGTGGACTTGGAGCGCGAAGTCGGGTGGGCAAAACCGCGGTCCGCGGGTCCAGGGGAAGTCCTGGTCCCGACGGACGAGGCCCCTCCTGGGCGGCCGACGCTGCAGCCGCTGCCTCAGATCGAGTTGCCTAACCCGCCCCAAGAATCGCGCAGCGACCCTTGGGGATCCCGGTCCGGTCTCGCGGGCAGTCTTCCGGGACAGGCGTCTAGCGAACTGCCCGGGGCAGGGAGACAGACGCACCCGGGGAAGCCCCAGAGCCCGGGCGAGCCGGCAGCCGGTGCCGTCCCCCCTGCGCGCGGTGCAGGCGTGCACGCACGGCTCGAGGGACAGCAGGCCCAGGGGGACGACGCCGTGGGCCCGTCCCAGGGTGATGCCCAGCCGGATCTAGCGGCGCACCCGGCACCGGAGGCGGGTGGGCGATCGGAGGAGCGCGTGTCCGAAGAGCGGCGGGCCCCGTTCGAAGCTGACCGACCCAGGGACGGCCGTGCGGGCTTTCCGGCAGCCGCCCCGCGGGCGGCTGGCGACGGCGAGTCCGAACGGTCCGCACCCGTACGCGCCAGCGCTCCCACACCTGAGCCGCGGGAGGCGCCCCCCGTGCCGTCACGGTTGAGGGTTGAGGTGCAGGACGCCCACGGTGAGGTGGTGCACGTGGACGTCCGCGCCCGGTCCGACACGGTGTGGGCCAGGGTGGAGGCAGGCCCGGAGGTGGCGCAGCTCGTGCGCACCCAGGCGGCGGCGCTGCACCGGGCCCTCGGGGAACAGGGGCTCACGCTGGTCGGGCTGGACGTGGGCACCCTGCCACAGGGAAGCGGTGGGGCGCAGCCGCAGCCGGAGCAAGCCCCCGCGTGGCGGCCGCGGGCTACCCGCAGGGTGGCGGCACCCGCGCGCACAGGCGGGGCCGTGGACTACGTGGTGTAGAGGAGGTGATACCCGTGCAGGTCCAACCGGTGGACGTGCGGTCTGTGCAGGGCGCGCGGGTGTTGGGCAAGGACGACTTCCTGAGGCTGCTCGTGGCGCAGCTGCGCAACCAAGACCCCCTGCAGCCCCTGGCAGACCGGGAGTTCGTGGCGCAGCTGGCACAGTTCAGCGCGCTCGAGCAGATGCAGAACGTCTCGCAGGCCGTAGCCGAGCTCGCGCGCCGACAGGAGGCAGCCGCCGCCTTCGCCCTGGTGGGCCGCCGCGTGCGGGTGCAGGCGGAGGACGGCAGCACGGTGGAAGGCGTCGTGGCCAGCGTACGGCGCGAGGACGGGGCTTTCCGGCTCCTCGTGGACGGCCGCGCGTACTCCCTGGACCAGCTGCTGGAGGTCGTGGGGTGATCCGGCGTGGTGGAGGCCGCGAGGGAGAGGGGCAGCCACAGCGCGGTGGTGCTGGTGGACGGCTGTGCCTTCGTGGTGGGCGTGCCGGAGCGGACTGTGGTGACGGTCCTGCCCGTGGACCGGCTCCGGGTGTTCACGCACATCGACGGCGCGGGGATCGCGTAGGAGCAACTCAACCGGGGCCGGCCCCCTCGGAGGGGGCCCTACTGAGGAGGGAGGGATGCTGAGGTCTCTGTTCGCCGGCGTGTCCGGTCTGCGGAACCACCAGGTCCGCATGGACGTGATCGGCAACAACATCGCGAACGTGAACACCGTGGGGTTCAAGGCGAGCCGTGTGAACTTCGCGGAGATGCTGAGCCAGACCATCCGGGGCGCGCAGGCGCCGTCGGAGGCGCGGGGCGGGACCAACGCGGTACAGGTGGGTCTGGGGGTCCAGGTGGGCAGCGTGGACACCCTGTTCACCCAAGGCAACCTGCAGTACACGGGTAACCTCACGGACCTGGCCATCCAGGGCGACGGGTTCCTCGTGGTGGGCGACGGGCTGCGGCAGTTCTACACACGGGACGGGGCCATCGTCCTGGACAGCCAGGGGGCCCTGGTGCACGCCAGCAGCGGGATGCGGCTCATGGGCTGGCCCGCGGACGCCGCCGGCGCCGTGGACACCGCGGGCCCGCTGGCGCCGCTCACCATCCCCGTGGGCAGCCAGATCCCGCCGCGGGCCACGACCCTGGCGCAGTTCGGCGGGAACCTGAACGCGGGTGCCGCCCTGGGGGACAGGTGGACCACCACCGTGACCGTGTTCGACTCCCTGGGGAACCCGCTCGAGCTGGTGGTGGAGTTCGAGAAGGCGGGAACCAACGCGTGGGACTGGACCGCCCGGTACGAGGGCACCGACGTGGGCACGGGGGTCGTCACCTTCCTCGACTCCGGGGTGGTGGACACCGGCGGGACGGCCTCCCTCTCCTTCGACCCCGGGACAGGGGCAGCTCCCCTCGGTCTCACGCTGGACTTCGCGGCGCTGACCCAGTACGGCGGCGCGTCCACGGTCGCGCTCCGCAGCCAGGACGGCTACGCGACGGGGAGCCTGGAGTCCTTCTCCATCGACGGGAACGGCGTGATCACCGGCCTGTACTCCAACGGCCGCACCCAGACCATCGGACAGGTGGCGCTGGTCCTGTTCACGAACCCGGGCGGGCTCATGAAGGCGGGCAGCAACCTGTACGCGGAGTCGTCGAACTCCGGGCCGGCCGCGGTGGGCGAGGCCGGCACGGGCGGCCGGGGCAGCCTCACCGCGGGTGCCCTGGAGATGTCCAACGTGGACTTGGCACAGGAGTTCACCAACATGATCACGGCCCAGCGGGGCTTTCAGGCCAACGCCCGGGTGATCACCACCTCCGACGAGCTCCTTCAAGAGTTGATCTCCCTGCGCCGATAAACCCTCCGGGAGCGGCGGGGCCCCTGTCAGGGGCCCCGCCGGCCGGAGCGCATGATCCGAGTCACGCGGCTGAACGGGACCGAAACCGTCATCAACGCGGAGCTCATCGAGTCCGTGGAGGCTACCCCGGACACGGTGATCTCCCTCACCACGGGCCACCGCTACGTGGTGCACGAGTCCGTGGACGAGGTGGTGGCCCGGGTGCTGGCGTACCGGCTGGCTTGCTGCCGCTCCCCCGAACGCGGCGACTCCGAAGGGAACGGGTGAAACATGGACCTCGCGACCCTCCTCGGCCTGGTGGTGGGCTGGGCCAGCGTGGCCCTGGGAGCCCTCCTGAAGGGGGGAAAGCCCGAGTACTACGTAAGCGTGCCTGCGTTCCTGCTGGTGTTCGGTGGCACGCTGGGCGCCACGGTGGTGTCGTACTCGCTCAAGCAGGTGCTGGACCTCCCGCGGGTGACCCTGCACGCGTTCCTCCACCGGCCCGTGGACATCCCGGGGACCATGAACCGGCTCATCCGCTTCGCAGACCGGGCCCGCCGCGAGGGCCTGCTGAGTCTGGAAAGCGAGATCCGGGAGGGCGAAGACCCCTTCCTGGCCAAAGGCGTCCGCCTGGTGGTGGACGGCACCGACTCCGCGGTGGTGCGGGAGATCCTAGAGACCGAGGTGGAGCTCATGGAGGAGCGCCATCGGGTTGGGGAGAGTATCTACAGCACCATGGCGGGTTTCTCGCCCACCCTGGGGATCATCGGTACCGTGATCAGCCTGATCAACATGATGCAGCAGCTGGACGACCCGTCGAAGCTGGGCCACATGCTGGCCGCGGCCTTCATCGCCACCCTGTACGGCGTGGCGCTGGCGAACCTCGTGTTCCTGCCCCTGGCCAACAAGCTCCGCGCCCGCTCGCAGGAGGAAGTCCTGCTGCGGCAGGTGGTGACCGAGGGGGTGCTGGCCATCCAGGCGGGCGAGAACCCGCGCGTCATCGAGGAGAAGCTGAGGGCGTTCCTGCCGCCCGCGCTACGGGCCAGGGTCAGCCGTGAGGCGGCGTCTGGGACCGCTACGGCGTCGGCGCCCTCCCCCGCGGTGAGCCCCCGGTGAGCCGGCGCCGGCGCGACGCGGGAGGCGGGGGAGGCCACGGCCACGGGGGCGGCATGGAGCGCTGGCTGGTGACCTACGCGGACTTGATCACCCTGCTCATGGCGTACTTCATCATGGTGTACTCCCTGTCCCAGTTGGACCTGGCCAAGTTCCGGAGGGTGGTGGCGGGGTTCCGGGCGGCCACCGCTTCCTTCGGCATGCCGGACGGCTCCCACGGCGTGCTGGACGGCGGCAGCGGGGTGCTGGAGGGCGAGGCGCCGCAGCCCACGCCTGCCGTCGACCCCACCGAACAGCTCCTGCAAGGTCTTGCGACAGACATCCAGCGCCGCGTGCTGGCCTCGGGCCTCGGGTCCGAGGTGGAGGTGCGGGTCACGCCCGAAGGGCTACGGGTGTCCATGGCGGGGCCTCTCCTGTTCGACACCGCCAGCGCCGACCTGCGGCCGCAAGCGGACCCGGTGCTGCGCGCGGTGGCGCAAGCGCTGCGGGCCCGGCCAGACCTGCGGGTCCGGGTGGAGGGGCACGCGGACAGCCGGCCCATCCGGACCTTCCGGTTCCCGTCCAACTGGGAGCTCAGTAGCGCCCGCGCCGGCGCGGTGGTCCGTCGGCTGGCGGCCCTCTCCGGTGCGGACGGGACCCGCTTCACCATCGTGGGCTACGGCGACTCGCGGCCGGCGCGACCCGGGGACGACCCGCGCAGCCTGGCGCGGAACCGGCGGGTGGAGATCGTCCTCCTGCGCCCCTAACGCGTTCCTCCGGCACGGAAGTTGCAGGCCACCCGCTTCCGCGGAGGCGAGGCGATGGGACGACCGGCGCACGAGCGCGGGGCCGCGAAGCCGGGGCTGGTGGTGCTCGTGGTGGTTCTGGTGGCCGGAGCGGCCGCCGCGGGCGCGCTCCTGGCGCGTCCGCGGGACGCGAAGCCCAAACTCCACCCCGCGGTGGTCCCGCTGGGAAGCTTCGTAGTGAACCTGGACCCCGCGGACGGCTTCCGGTATCTGAAGGTCACCCTGGCGCTGCGGGTGCACGGCCCGCTGAGCGGTGAGGCGCTCAAGGAGGCAACGGCGGAGGAGAAGTTCCGCTGGCAGGACGTGGTGGTCCGTCACCTCACGGGCCGCCGCTACGAGGACCTCCGAAGCGCCGGGGGCCGGGAGCGGCTCGAGCGGGAGCTGGTGGAGCGCCTGAACGAGGGTGCGCAGACGCCCCTGCGGGTGGACGGGGTGTACTTCTCGGAGCTCGTGGCCCAATGAGCGGGGAGCTCCTGTCCCAGCAGGAGATCGACCAGCTGGTGGCGGCCCTGCAGGCGGGCGACGTGACGGTGGCACAACCGCCGCAGCCGGGCCGGGCGGTGCGGCCGTACGACTTCCGCCGACCCGACCGCTTCTCCAAGGACCAGCTCCGCACCGTCTCCATCCTGCACGGCGCCTTCGCCCGCATGGCGGGTATGGCTCTGTCCGTACACCTGCGCTTCCCCGTGCACGTGACCGTGCGCTCGGTGGAACAGCTGAGCTACGAGGAGTTCGTCCGCTCGGTGCCCACGCCCACCGTCATCGCCCTGTTCAAACTGGAACCGCTGGAGGGCCGCGCGCTGCTGGAACTGGGTGGCGCCTTCGCCCTCGCTATGGTGGACCGGCTGCTGGGCGGCCCCGGCCGGGCGGAGGGCACCGCCCGGCCCCTGACGGAGCTGGAGCGGGGCCTGGTGGAACGCCTCATGCAGCGCCTGCTGCCCTTGCTGCACGACGCGTGGCAGTCCGTGGTGGACGTGCGGCCCGTGCTGCTGGGAATGGAGACGAACCCCCAGTTCGCGCCCATCGCAGGGCCCACGGACGTCGTCCTCCTCGTGTACTTCCAGGTGGAGACCCCGCAGCAGTCGTACCGGATGAACCTGTGCCTCCCGTACCTGCTTCTGCAGCCCATCCTGAGCCTCCTGAGCGCCACGACCCTGTTCCGCGCACCCTCCCGCACGAGCCAGGCAGAGGCCTTGCGGCAGACCGTGGAGGAGGTGACGGTGCCCGTGCGCGTGGAGCTGGGCCGGGCACACGTGACGGTAGGGGAGCTGGCGGCGCTGGCGCCCAGCGACGTGATCCGGCTGGACCGGGTGGCGCACGCGCCTGTGGACGTGCTCGTAGAGGGCTCTCCGGTGTTCCGGGCCCGGCCGGGCCGGGTGGGCCGGCGGCTCGCGGTGGAGATCCTGGCCCGGGAGGAGGCAGCCCGCCATGCCTAGCTCGCCGCGAGTGGACCCCCTGGACCTGCTCGGCGAGGTGTCCAACATCGCCATGGGGTCGGCGGCCACGGCGCTGTCGCAACTGGTCCGCCGCCGTGTCCAGATCACCTCCCCACGGGCCGAGTCCCTCTCGTGGTCCGCGGTAAACCGGAGCGCCTTCCTCGGACACGTGGGGGTCGGGGTGACCACCGCGGGTGCGGTGGAGAGCCGCAGCTTCCTCCTCATGCGCGAGGAGGACGTGCGGGTGCTGGTGGAGCTCATGATGGGCGGAGACGGCACCGGCTCGCGGCCGCTGGACCGGGAGCTGCTGCTGAGTGGCGCGGGCGAGGCCATGAACCAGATGATGGGCTCCGCCACCACCGCCCTGGCCGAGTTCCTGGGGGCCACCGTCACGATCTCCCCGCCCGAGGTGCTGGTGCTGGACCACGAGGAGGCGGTGGAAGCCCTGCGGCCTGCCGGCGAGGAGGTCGTGCGGGTGACCTTCCGCCTGGTGGTGGAAGGGCTGTTGGAGAGCACCTTCTACCAGCTGTACGACGCTGCCGTCCTCCCCGTGCTGGTGGAGCTCGGCACGCGCGCGGCACGACGGGTGGCGGGAAGCCCTCCGCCGCCTCCACCTCCCCCTCCACCCGCGGACGCCCCGGCGGCGCGTCCGGTGGAGTTCGAGCCGCTGGAACCGCGTACGGTGCCCCACCCGGGCCGCAACCTCGACCTCCTGCTGGACGTCCCCTTGCAGGTCACCGTGGAGCTGGGCCGGACGCGGATGCGGATCCGGGACGTCTTGTCCCTCGGCCTGGGGGCGGTGATCGAGCTGGAGCGGGCCGCAGGCGAGCCGGTGGACCTGTACGTGAACGAGCGCCTGTTCGCGCGGGGCGAGGTGGTGGTCATCGAGGAGAACTTCGGGGTGCGGGTCACGGAGATCCTGAGCCCGGAGCATCGGCTTCGGGGGCTGGGTCGGGCGCTGGAGGACGGCGCGTGAGAGCCGCTGTCGTCGCAGCGTCCGTGCTGGCAGCCTGTGCGCCCGTGTGGGCCGCGCCGGCGGAGGGCTCAGAGTTCGGGGCGGGTTCCACACTGCTGCGTGCGCTGGCCGGCCTCGCGGTGGTGGTCGGGCTCGTGTTCCTCACGCGGTTCCTGCTCGTGCGGCTCTCGCCTACAGGAGTGGGCGGCACCGTGCGGGTGCGGGAGGCCGTTCGGCTGTCTCCGCAGGCTGGGCTGTACGTGGTGGAGGTTGAGGGCCGCCGCC
>BEII01000007.1 GCA_002898935.1 bacterium HR32 | reverse complement strand
CCACGGCACCGTCCGAGTCGGTGACCTTGGCGAGCACCCGCACCGCAGGCTGGCCGACCCTGGTGACCGCACCCCCCGATATGCTGAAGGCGCGCCGCACAGGTAGCCCCACGGCGAACACGTCGACGCGCTCGATCCGGGCGTCCAGGGTCGGCTGCATCGGTCAAGCCTCCCGCGGCGGTGCCGTGCTGCCCCGCGGCACCACCACGGCCGGCAAGAAGACCACCCGGAGTTCCTCTCCGGCGGGTTCCAGCGCCATCTCCATCGCCCGCATCCCCATCTCCTCCATGGGGACCCGGACCGTGGTGAGCTGCGGGGTCACGTCCCGCGCGATCGCCATGTCGTCGAACCCAGCCAGGGAGACGTCCTCCGGCACCCGTATCCCACGCCGACGCAGAGCTGCCAGGGCACCTACCGCCATCTGGTCGTTGAGCGCGAACACGGCTGTGAGCCCCGGACACCTGTCCAGCAGGACTGCGACTCCCGCTTCCCCACTGTCCCGTCCGAAGTCGCCAGGCACCACGGCGTCGTCGGGCAACTCCAAGCCGCGTTCCCGGAGCCCCTGCCGGAAGCCCTCCATGCGGTCTCGGGTGGTGGTGAGCTTGGGGGGTCCGGAGATCACGCCGACGCGTCGGTGGCCCAGGTCCGCCAGGTAGTGGGCGAGGGCGCGGGCGCCGCCGAAGTTGTCAGGCAGCACCGCGTCGCCAGGCAGGTGGTGGCGGCTGATCACCACCAGACGGCCTCCGGTGGCCAGGTAGGCCTCCACCGCCGCGGACATCTTCTGGCCGTACCGCCGGTCGTCCCGGCCGCTGCCCGCCAGGACGATGGCCTCCACCCGCTGGGCGTGCAACAAGCGGACGTACTCGACCTCGCGGTCGGGGTCGCGGTACGTGTTGCAGATGATGGCGAGCCGGCCCGCGGCGCTTGCCACCCTCTGGACTCCGCGGACGATCTCCGCGAAGTACGGGTCGCTGACGTCGTGGGTCACTACCCCGACCACCTGGGTGCGGGCTCGGACCAGGGCCTGAGCGTGCGCGTTGGGCACGTAGTTCAGGCTCCGGGCCGCGGCCAGCACCCTCCTCCGCAGCTCGGGCCGGACCCGGTACCCGCTCCCGCTGAGCACCCGGCTCGCCGTGGCCAGCGACACCCCGGCCGTTCTCGCGACCTCCGCCAGCGTCGCCATAGAAATCGCTTCAGTCCTAGCGTACGGGGTCTGTCAACGGCCGAGCGCCGGCTCTTCAGGACAGGGAGCAGGAGCGGTGGCGGACGCTGTAGAAAACCATTTCTATGACCCGCACGGTACGCATCCTCATGAACGGCGTCACGGGCCGCATGGGGCGCAACCAGCACCTCGTACGGTCCATCCTCGCGATCCGACAGCAAGGTGGGGTTAGTCTGCCGGACGGAACGGTGGTGGTCCCGGAGCCGGTCCTGCTGGGCCGTAACCCCGCACGGCTGGAAGACCTGGCTCGCGCCTACGGTCTGTCTCTGTGGACCACCTCCCTGGACGAGGCGCTGTCGGACCCCGAGGCCCTCGTGTACTTCGACGCCCAGGTCACCGGGGCCCGTGCGGAGGCCGTCCGGCGGGCGATCGCCGCCGGCAAGCACGTCTACTGCGAGAAGCCGGTCGCCTCCGACCTGGCCTCCGCCCTGGAGCTGGCGCGATTGGCCCGCGCCGCGGGGGTCGCCAACGGCGTGGTGCAGGACAAGCTCTTCCTGCCGGGCATCCGAAAGCTGCGCAGGCTCGTGGACGCGGGGTTCTTCGGCCGGGTCCTCTCGGTCCACGTGCAGTTCGGCTACTGGGTCTTCGAGGGCGACTGGCAGCCTCCCCAGCGGCCGTCGTGGAACTACAGGCGGGAAGAGGGCGGCGGCATCATCCTTGACATGTTCTGCCACTGGCAGTACGTGCTGGAGAACCTGTTCGGGCGCATCCGCTCCCTGGTGTGCTTGGGGGCGACCCACGTCCCCCAGCGCTGGGACGAGGGGGGGCGGCCGTACCCCTGCACCGCGGAGGACGCCGCGTACGCCATCCTGCAGCTCGACGGCGGGGCAGTGGTCCAGGTGCTCTCGTCCTGGGCGGTCCGGGTGCGACGGGACGACCTGTTGCAGATCCAGGTGGACGGGACTCACGGGAGTGCCGTGGCGGGCCTGCGCGACTGCTGCGTACAACACCGCGCCTGCACCCCCCGCGCCGTCTGGAACCCCGACGTCCCCAAGGACCACGACTACTACGCCGACTGGTCTGCGGTCCCCGACAACGAGTCCTTCGACAACGCCTTCAAGGTGCAATGGGAGCTGTTTTTGCGCCACGCGCTGGGCGGAGCTCCCTACCGGTGGGACTTCCTCGAGGGCGCCCGGGGGCTCCAAGTGGTGGAGGCCGCGTACACCTCCTGGCAGGAGCGCCGTTGGGTGGACGTCCCCGAACTGGAGCTGTAGCCGTGGAGATCCTCCTGCCTCAGCCCGACCGGACCCTCGCGCGGTACCGGCCCGGACCGCCCCGCACCTTCCCGCGCCCCACGCAGCCCATCCGCTGCCGGGTGGCCTACGCGGCGGCGCACGTGGTCGCGGACCCCTGGCTGGAGCCCTCCGACGGAACGTGCCACCTGGACTGGGAGGCGACCCTGGCCTATCGCAGGTACCTGTGGTCGTGGGGCCTCGGGGTGGCGGAGGCGATGGACACCGCGCAACGCGGGATGGGGCTCGACCCCGGTACCGCCAGGGAGCTGTGCCGTCGGACGGCGCAGATCGCCAGGGCCATGGACGCCCCGGTGGTGTGCGGCGTCAACACCGACGACCTCTCGCCCGGCCAGGCCAGCTTGCAGGACGTGGAGGCGAGCTACCGCCGCCAGCTGGAGTGGGTGGAAGGGCTTGGTGCTCAGGCCGTCGTCATGAGCAGCCGGGCCCTGTGCGCCGTCGCCCGCGGGCCGGCAGACTACCGGCGAGTCTACCGTGCCCTCCTACGCTCCGCCACGCGGCCCGTGCTCGTGCACTGGTTGGGCGAACCCTTCGACCCGGCCCTGCGCGGCTACTGGGGGTACGAGGACCCGCGCGAGGCCCTCCACGTGTTCGTCGACCTCGTGGCCGAACACGCAGACCGGGTGGAGGGCGTCAAGGTCTCCCTCCTGGACCCTGAAGTGGAGATCCAGCTCCGCCGACGCCTCCCGCCGTCGGTGCGCGTCTACACCGGCGACGACTTCCACTTCGTGGAGCTCATCCGGGGAGACGGCGAGTCCGCAAGCCACGCCCTCCTCGGCATCTTCGACGCCATCGCTCCTGCGGCGTCCGCGGCTCTCCAGCTCCTGGACCGGGGGGATGTGGCGGGCTACGAGGAGATCCTGGCGCCCTGCGTACCTCTGAGCCGCCACATCTTCTGTGCGCCCACGTACCGCTACAAGGTCGGCCTGGTGTTTTTGGCTTACCTCAACGGCCACCAGGACCACTTCCGGATGGTGGGCGGCATGGAGAGCGCGCGCTCGGTGCTGCACCTCGTGGAGGTCTTCGTGCTGGCAGACCGCGCAGGTTTGCTGCAAGACCCTGAACGAGCCGTCCACCGCATGCGCGCCTTCCTCCGTCTCGCAGGGGTGGACGCCTGAGCCCCTACGGTCGCGCCGCGGGACTCTCCCGACACTCCTCCAGCAACCGGCGCAGGTGCCCCGCGGCTTGACGCGCTGCCTGCTCCGGGCTGGGATGCTGCAGGCACTCCACGGTGACCCACCCGTCGTACCACACGGCCAGGAGCACCGCCAGGACGTCCCTGAGAGGGAGGTGCCCCCATCCGGGGGCGAGCCGGTTCCCGTCGCACACGTGGACGTGCGCCAGCACCCCCTCCGCCCAAGCCCGCGCGAAGGCCGCGGGGATGGAGACGTCTCCCAACTGCACGTGGTACACATCCAACATCAGCCGGAGCCCCGGGTGCCCGACCCGTCGCACCCACGCGATCCCTTCGGCGGTGGTGTTGACCAGATCCAGCTCGTGGCGGTTGACGGGCTCGAGCACCAGATACGTCCCGCGGACAGCCGCGTAGTCGGCGAGCTCGCGCAGCGCGTCGAGGGCCCGGTCGGCGGCGCCGGGGTCCCCGGCCGCGGGGCCGCGCAGCCGCCCCACGTTCACGGGCACCTGGAGCACGCCGGCTAGGTCGGTGATCCTCCTCGCCCGGTCCATGGCCGACTCCCGCACGCTCCTCTGCGCGGCGCTCAGGCACAGGCCGTCCCGGCCGTACACCTCCCCCGTGCACACCGCAGCCGGCCGAAGGCCCGCGTTCCTCAGCTGGCGCAGCAAGTCCTCCGCGTCCAGCTTCGTGGGCTCTACCACGTACAGTTCCACCCCGTCGAACCCCGCGCTCCGTACCCCGTCCAGGGCGACCTGGAACCGCCCGGTCCAGGCCAGCAGAGGGCTGCCGCCGTCGGGTGCTGCCACGGTGTACGCGAGCCTCACCGAGCCTCCGCTCAGGTCACCGCGGGGGCCTCGGTCACCGGCCGACGGCGTCTCAGCCACGCGCCCAACGCCGTCCGGCCGACGACGGTCAGCACCACGAGGCCCAACAGCAGAGCCGAGATCGGCCGCGTGAAGAACGGGGTGGGATCGCCGCCCGTCAGGGCCAGCCCTCGGCGCAGGTTGTCATCCGCCATGGGGCCGAGGATGAACCCCAGGACCAGGGGCGCCACAGGATACCCCATCTCCCGGAGCGCAAAGCCCAACACGCCAAAGCCGAGCATAACCCACACGTCGAAGACGCGGGCAGAGATGGCGAAGCTTCCCACGACGCACAGCACGTACACCAGCGGCATCAGCGCCTCCCGGGGAATGAGGAGGATCCGCACCATCGGCCGGACCAGGGTGAGGCTCAGCACGAACACGGCCAGGGTCGCGAGGAGGAACAACGCCACCACCTGCCACACCGTCTCCGGGTGCTGGAGCACCAGCAGGGGGCCCGGTTTGAGCCCGTGGATGGTGAGGGCCGCCAGCAACACCGCCGCAGGCGCGCTCCCGGGCACGCCGAGGGTCAGCACGGGGATGCAGGCACCGCCGATGCAGGCGTTGTCCCCGGTCTCCGCCGCGATCAGGCCCTCGATGGCGCCCTTGCCGAACTTCTCGGGCTGGCGGCTGGTCCTCCGCGCCACGTCGTACGAGACCCAGGAGGCGATGTCCTCTCCCACCCCCGGAATGATCCCGATGAACGTGCCGATGAGGCCTGAGCGCAGGATGTGCCACCGGTGGCGCAGCACCTCGCGGAAGCGCGGGAGGACCCGGTCCAGCCGTGTCTGCACCACGACGCGCTCGCTCCGCCTCAGCACCGTGAGAATCTCCGAAACCCCGTAGGCACCCACCAGCACGGGGATGAGGGCGAAGCCGCCCTGCAGGTCCACCCGGCCCAGGGTGAAACGAGGGTACGCGTGGATCCCGTCGTGGCCCACGGTGGCCAGCAACAGCCCGAGGGTCCCTGCGATCCAACCCTTCAACGGGTCCCCGCCCCCAGTCAGGCTCCCCGCGATGACCACCCCGAAGACCGCGAGCCAGAAGAACTCCCACGTGCCAAACCGCAGAGCCACCTGCCCCAGGAGGGGGGCAAACAGCGCCAACATGGCGACGCCGAACACCGTCCCCAGCGTGGAGGCGGTCACCGAGATTCCGATGGCCTCGGCGGCCCGGCCTTGCATGGCCAGCGGGAACCCGTCCAGGCACACCGCGGCCTGCGCGGGGGTCCCGGGGATGTTCAGCAACACCGCCGACCGGCTGCCGCCGGTGATGGCGCCGACATACGCCCCCAGCAGCACCGCCACCGCCTGGCTGGCCGGCAGGGAAAACGTCAGGCCCGTCAGCAGAGACATGGCCATGGTCGCGGTGAGCCCCGGGAGCATGCCGAACACGATCCCGACCTGAGCGCCCACCAGCACCAGCAGGAGCGTCACGGGATCCGTGGCGAGACGCGCCAGCTCGGAGAGAAAGGCCAACGCGTTCACGGCAGGGGTACGAAGAACAGCCGCCCGAAGACCACCGTCACCCCGACCGCCGTCCCCAGCGCCAGGAGGGCCGCGCGGAGCGGATCGAGTCCTCGGAAGGCGAGGGTCATGCAGAACACGAAGGCCGCCACCAGCACGCCAAACGGCACGCGGCCCATGAACACCACAAACCCCACGCAGAACACCAGGGCCAGCAGTACTCGCCCCGCGCCCCACGACCGCGCCCGCTCGACCCAGCCCGGACCGACGTCTTCGACCCCACGCCCTCCCCGTGACCGCACGAGCAGGACGGCTGCCTGCACGAGCAGCACGCCTGCCAGCAGCGCGGGCGTGAGCCCCGGCGAGTCGTACCAGTTCCACAAAGCGGTGCTGCTGGGGATCCCCAGGGCCGCGATGAGGAAGCCCCCAGCCAGCGCTGCGAGCCCCGTGCCCGCGAGGGTGTCCGCGGGAGCGGGCTCCTTCTTCCCCCCTTCGCTCATGCGAGCCCGTCCGCGGCGCTCAGGGCCTCGGGATGCCCAGCTCCGCGGGTGACTTCTTCGCCAACCCCGCCTCGAACAGGATCCAGGCGACCCGGCGGGCCTTCTGCTCGGTGACGTCCGCGGCCCGCCGGCCAGAAAGGCTCACGGCCACGACGCCGTTCTGGCGCGCGAACAGCTGAACCGCGGGTGCCTCCGACGCAGGGCGGAAGGCCGCCTCCACCGCCGACACGATCTCCCCGGGCATGTCCTTGGGGACCATCAGGCCGAAGTACGAGCCCGTCTCGGGAAAGTTGGGCAGCGCCTGGGTGATCGCCGGGATCGTCCCGTACCCCTCCAGGGACAGGGGTGTCCGAGACATCACCGCGAGGGCGCGGAGGCGTCCAGCGCGGAGCATCTCCGCCACCTCCATCGACAGTTGCATCACGGCGTCCACCTCTCCCTGGACGGCGGCCACCACCGCCGGCGCACCGCCAGCGTACGCCACGTGGCGGTAGGTCGCCCCGACCGCGAGGCGGAAGGTCTCGGCCCCCAGATGCCCGGAGCTCCCCGCACCCGCGGAGGACACGCGGATCGCGCCCGGTCGGGCACGCATGGCCTCCACCAGGTCTCGAGCCGTCCGGAACGGCGAGTTCGCGGGCACTGCGATCACGTTGGGCGCGTAGAGCACGTAGAAGTACAGCCAGTCGCGGTGCGTGACGTCCAGCTGTCCCAACACGGGGTAGCTGATCACCGCGGTACTGGAGTTTGCGGCCCACGTGTACCCGTCCCGGGGACGCTCCCAGGCCTCCTTCATCCCGATGGACCCGCCTGCTCCCGGGGTGTTCACGATCACGATCCGCTGGCCCAGGTAGCGCTCCATCTGGCTTCCCAGCACCCGCGCGGTCATGTCCGTGGAGCCGCCCGCGGGCCAGGGGACGATGACCGTCACGGGCCTCACGGGCCGCCACGCGGACGCCGCGGATGCGAGCCCGGTCAGCGCCAGCACGGCGCAGAGCCCTACGAGGAACACACATCGCCTCCTCATCCTGTACCCCCTCCTTCCCCTCGTTCCTCGATCCAGTGGGACACCATCGTGGCCGGTGCGTACACGAACAGGACCAACGCGTCCTCAGGCCCCGGGTTGGTCAGCTCGTGGGGCACGTGGGGTGGCAGGTACACCGCATCTCCCTCCGAGAGGTCGAGCGTCTCGTCCCCCACCACCATCCGGGCCCGGCCCCGGAGCAGCACGTACACCTCCTCGTTCTCGTGCGCGTGCCGGGGGATTCCACCCCCGGGGTACACCTGGCTGTGCCCCATGACGAAGCCGCGGGTAGGGAGCCCCGCCACGCCGGCAAACACCCGCGTCCGGCGCCCCGCGGGGAACTCCCACCCTTCCAGGTCCGGGATCCGGATCACCTGCGCCTTGGCTCCCAAGCGCCTCACCTTCTAGAAAACGCTTTCTACAACCCGGCGGCTGACTCCTGCTGCAACGGGCTGGGAGTTAACCTTTGGGCTTCCAGCGCAGGTCGGGCTGGCGGGCCGCGCGCACTTCGTCCAGTCGGCCTACGGGGGTGGTGTGGGGCGCGGTTCGCACCCTCTCGGGGTCCTCCCGGCACTCCCGGTCGATAGCAACCATGGCCTCCACGAAGGCCTCAAGGGTCTGCAGGCTCTCCGTCTCGGTGGGCTCGATCATGATGGCCTCCTCGACGATCAGGGGGAAGTACACCGTGGGCGCGTGGAAGCCGTAGTCCAACAGCCGCTTGGCGATGTCCTTCGTGGACACCCCGTCCCGTCGCTTCTGACGGATCCCAGAGGCTACGAACTCGTGTTTGCAGATCCGGTCGTAGGGGATCTCGTAGTAGGGGGCGAGCCGCACCCGCAGGTAGTTGGCGTGCAGGACGGCGTGTTCTGCCACCGCCCGGAGTCCCTCGGCGCCCAGGGACCGGACGTACGCATACGCGCGCACCAGGTTCGCGAAGTTCCCGTAGAAGGCCCGCACGCGGCCCACGGACTGCGGCCGGTCGAAGTCCAGCCGGTACCGCTCCCCCTCTCGCACCACCACCGGTACCGGGAGGAAGGGTTCCAGGTGCGACTTCACGGCCACCGCGCACGCCCCGGGGCCGCCGCCGCCGTGGGGGGTGGAGAACGTCTTGTGCAGGTTCATGTGCATGACGTCAAAGCCCTGGTCCCCCGGCCGGGTGACCCCCACCATGGCGTTGAAGTTGGCCCCGTCCAGGTACATCTGGGCTCCCACCGCGTGCACCCGCTCGGCGATCCGGTCCACCTGCTCCTCAAACAGGCCCAGGGTGTTGGGGTTGGTCAGCATCAAGGCCGCGGCGCGCTCGTCCAGCACCGCCTCCAGAGCCGCCAGGTCGAGGTTGCCCCGAGGGTCGGAGCGCACCGTGACCACCTCGTATCCGACCATGGCCGCCGTGGCCGGATTCGTGCCGTGGGCGGAGTCGGGCACGATCACCCGGGTGCGCCGTTCGCCCCGAGACGCGAAGTACGCCCGGACCATGAGCAGGCCCACGAGTTCCCCGTGCGCGCCCGCTGCGGGCTGGAAGGTCACCGCGTCCATGCCCGCGAGCTCCCGCAGCTCCTCGCCCAGCTCCCACAGGAGGCGCAGGGCCCCCTGAGCCCACTCCTCGGGGGTGTACGGGTGCAGGCGTGCGAATCCGGGAAGCCGCGCGGCCTCCTCGTGGAGCTTGGGGTTGTACTTCATGGTGCACGAACCCAGCGGGTAGAACCCCTCGTCGATCGAGAAGTTGCGGTGGCTGAGACCGGTGTAGTGCCGGACCACGTCCAGCTCGCTGACCTCCGGCAGGTGCGGGAGGCGGGTGCGCAGCGCTTGCGGCGGCACGAGCTCCTCCAGGGGGCGGTCCGGGACGTCCGGTTCGGGCAACCCGTGGCCGCGCCGGCCCGGAACGCTGCGTTCGAAGATCAGCGGGAAGTCCGTCACCGCGTCCGTCCTCCCACCGCGCGCAGCCGCGGCGCGGCCACGCGGCCCAGGACCTCCACGAACTCGTCCATCTCCTCCCGGGTGCGGGTCTCCGTCACGCACACGAGCAGCCCGTCCCGCATCCCCCGGTAGAAGCGCCCCAGGGGGAGCCCCGCCAGGAACCCCTCCCGGGCCATGGTCCGCACCACCGCGGAGGCGGGGCGCGGGGTCCGTACCACGAACTCGTGGAACGTGGGCGCCGCAAACGCCAACTCGAAGCCCGGGAGGGCCGCGAGCAGGGACTTGAGGTACGCAGCCTTGCGCACGCACAGCTCCGCCACGCGCCGCACGCCCTCAGGACCCAGCAGGCTCAGGTAGATGGCCGCAGCCAGGGCGTTGAGGGCCTCGTTGGTGCAGATGTTGCTCGTGGCCTTCTCCCGCCGGATGTGCTGCTCCCGGGTCTGCAGGGTCAGGACGAAGCCCCTGCGGCCGCGGCTGTCCACCGTGGCACCCACCAGGCGGCCCGGCATGCGCCGCACGAACGCCTCGCGCGTCGCGATGATGCCGAGGAAGGGACCCCCGAAGTTCAGCGGGTTCCCGAGCGGCTGGTCCTCTGCGGCCACGATGTCCGCGCCCAGCTCGCCCGGGGGCGCGAGCAGCCCGAACGCCAGGGGATCCGCGCACGCCACCACCAGCAGCGCGCCCGCCCGGTGGGCGATCTCGGCCCACCCGCGCAAGTCCTCCAGGCAGCCGAAGAAGTTCGGGTGCTGCACCACCACCGCCGCGATCCGGCCGTCCACCGCCCCGGCCTCCGGTGGCGTCACGCCGCCCTCGGATCGGAGCTCTGCCACCCGGACCCCGAGGGGCTCCGTGTACGTCCGCAGCACCTGCCGGTACTCGGGGTGCACCGCCTGGCTCACCACCACCCGGTCCCGGCGGGTCAGGTCGCGGGCCATGACCACGGCCTCCCCCAGGGCCGAGGCACCGTCGTACATGGAGGCGTTCGCCACCTCCATGCCCAGCAGCTCGCACACCATGGTCTGGTACTCGTACGCAGCCTGCAGCTCGCCCTGCATGAGCTCCGCCTGGTAGGGGGTGTAGGCGGTGAGGAACTCCCCGCGGCCAGCGAGCTGCCACACCGCGGGCGGGACGAAGTGGTCGTAGGCACCCGCACCCACGAAGCACCGCAGGCGGTCGGCGTGGCCGTTGCGCTCTGCCAGCTCGGCCAGATAGCGCAGGAGCTCCGGGTCGCTCAGCGCCGGCCGCAGCCGCAGGGGACGCCGCAGACGGACGCGCTCCGGGACGTCCGCGAACAGGTCGTCCACAGACCGCACCCCGATGGCCCGCAGCATCGCCTCTCGCTCCGCGGGGGTGGTGGGGACGTAGCGCACTCAGGCCTCCCCGATGTGCCGGCGGTACGCGTCTGCGTCCAGGAGGCGCTCGAGCTCCGAGGGGTCCTCCGCCTCCACCACGATCATCCAGCCCTGCCCGTGCGGGTCTTCGTTCACCAGCTCCGGGTGTTCCCGCAGCCGTTCGTTGACCTCCACCACACGGCCGGACACCGGCGCATACAGGTCGCTGGCGGCCTTCACCGACTCCACCACGCCGAACGGCTGCATGAACTGGACCTGGGTGCCCACCGCGGGCAGCTCCACGTACACCACGTCCGTGAGGCGGTCGGCTGCGAACCGGGTGATGCCCACCCGCACCCGCCCGTCCTCTCGCTTCGCCCACTCGTGCTCGGTGCTGTACCGGTAGTCCTCGGGGTACACGCTTCGCCTCCTGTGGTCACAACCCCAACTATACCGGATCCGTTGCGGGCCTCCGGTAGAAGGGGAGGCGCACCACCTCCGCGGGCACCGGACGCCCGCGCACCTCGACCTCCAACCGGGTCCCTACCGTGGCGACGTCTGGGGGCACGTAGGCGAGGGCGATGCTGCGCTCCACCCACGGCCCGAAGGTCCCGCTGGTCACGGTGCCCACCGGCCGCCCGCCGTGCCGGACCGGGCTACCGGACCGGGCGATGGCCCGGCCCTCCAGCACGAGGCCGCACAGCCGGCGCCGCACGCCCTCCTGCCTCTGACGCCGCAGGGCGTCTGCGCCCACGAAGGTCCGGCCGTCGAGCTTCACCGTCCACCCCAACCCGGCTTCCCAGGGCGTGGTGGTCTCGTCCAGGTCCGCTCCGTACAGGAGGTAGCCGGCCTCCAGCCGCAGGGTGTCGCGGGCGCCGAGCCCGCAGGGCGTGGCCCCCAGCGCCACCAGGGCGTCCCACACGGGCAGGGCGTCCTGCCAGGCGGTGAGGATCTCGAACCCGTCCTCGCCCGTGTACCCCGTGCGGGACACGACGGCCCGTACCCCGGCCACCCGGACCGACCGCAGCACCCGGAACCTGCCCAGGGTCCCGAGGTCCGCGTCCACCAGCCGCCCCAACAGCTCCTGCGCGCGCGGGCCCTGCAGGGCCAACAGGGAGGTGAAGAACGAAACGTCCCGCACCCGGCAGCCCTGGGCGTGGTCACGCAGCCACTGCGCGTCCGACTCCCGGCGGGCGGCGTTCACGACCAGCAGGAAGCGGTGCTCACCGAGCCGGCACGCCACCAGGTCGTCCAGCACCCCGCCCGCCTCGTTGCACAGGGGGGTGTAGAGGGCCTGACCCACCTCAAGGCGCCTGGGATCGTTGCACAGCACCCGGTCCAGCGTCTCGATCGCACCGGGGCCGTCCAGCCGCACCTCGCCCATGTGGGACACGTCGAAGAGGCCCGCGGAGGTCCTCACCGCCCGGTGCTCTGCCACGATCCCGCTGTACTGCAGCGGCATCTCCCAGCCCGCGAAGGGGACCATGCGCGCGCCCGTCTCCTGGTGCCGCCGGTGCAGGGCTGTCCGCAGGGGTCGGGTGCGGGCGACCTGAGCCCCGCGGGACGCGGTCCAGGCCCGCAGGCGCTCGGTATGCGACACGCAGTCCTGCACGAGCGCCACCGCGATGTCGCGCACCGTCAAGACCTCCCCCCGGAACCGCACACCGAAGTCCCGGGCCCAGGCTTCCTCGGGCAAGGACTCCAGGGTTCGGAGCAGGGCCTGCGCGGACGCGCGGAACTCCGCAAGCAGCTGCCCGCGCTCCTGGCCTCCCCAACGCCCCACCGACTCGGCGTTCAGCGTCCGGTAGTCGTCGTCCGCCTGCTGCAGGTAAAAGGGCGTCTGGCCCTGCAGGAGCTCCCCGAGGCCGCGAACGGCTGCGTGGTTCCAGCCCACCAGGTGGGCGACCACGTCCCTCGGGGTCCACCGCTCGAGCCTCTCCGACAGCAGGCGCTCGGGCAGGTGCTGGACCAAGTGCTCGAGTTCTGCCGCGGCCTCGCGCAGCCGCTCCAGGACGTCGTCACGCTCCACCGCCGCCCTCCTGCTGTCGCCAGAACGCCTGCAGGATCGCCCGGACTTCCTCGTCCGACACCTGCGTGAAGTCGTCGTAGAACTGGCCCACGGCCACGAACAGCGGGTCCTCGTGCACGCAGACCACCTCGCAGCCTTCCTGGCGGAGCCGCCGCACCGCTTCCGGCGGGGCCACGGGCACTGCCACCACCACCTCTCCCGCGCCTCGGGACCGCAGGGATCGCACCGCGGCGATCATGGTGGACCCGGTGGCGATCCCGTCGTCCACCAGCACAACCGTGCGGCCGCCGAGCTCCGGGGGCGGACGGTCGCCCCGGTAGGCGGTCCGGCGGCGCTCGATCTCCCGGAGCTGCTCGCGCACCTCCTCCTGCAGGTACTCCGCCGGGACCCGCAGGGCGCTCAGGGCCCGCTCGTCCAGGTACACGCTCCCGTCCTCTGCCACCGCGCCGATGGCGAGCTCCGGGTTGTGGGGTGCCCGCAACTTGCGGGGCACCGTGATGTCCAGTTCTGCACCCAGCCGCCGTGCGACCTCGGCGGCTACGACCACCCCGCCGCGCGGGATCCCGAGCACCAGCCAGCCCACGCCCGGCCGGCCCTCCAGCCTCTCGGCCAACCGCCTCCCCGCCTGCTGCCGGTCCCGGAACACGCCCCACCGCCCCCGCGGACCCGGGTCTGTTTCACCGGCTACGCCATCGCCGCCGAGATCGCCTGCTTCTCCTCCTCGGACAGCGGGTGGGAGGGGACGCCGTCCCTCAGCGCCTTCGCGTACGCGTACGAGCCGTCGCGGCCCGCGAGCACGCTCAGCACCACACCGTCCCCGTGGCCGTCCAGGAGGGCCAGGCTGAAGGACAGGCGGCCTCCGGAGCCCTCGAAGGCGTCGTAGCGCACAAGACCCACGCGCTGCACACACCGGGCCAGCGCCTCCTGAACTTGCGCCAGGTCCCCCAAAGTCCGGTCGGTGTCCGCCCGGAGCCGCGCCAGGGCCTGCTCGTACTCGGCCGACCCGCCTCCTGTCGCGCCCCGGCCGGCGCGCGCCACGCGGTCCACCTTCCTGGTGACCGCCGCCAGGCACACGGCCAGCAGCGCCACCGAGCCTCCCAGGACCCAGTCCAGCCACCTCAACTCTCCCACGGCACTTCCTCCCGCGGTCCTCGCTTGCGCGCGTGCGACTGCAACAGCTCCCAGCACCGGGCCACGTGCCGCCGCTGGGTCCGCAGGTTGCCCACCGCCAGGCGCAGGGTGTAGCGGCCCCGGAGTACCGTGTGGGACAGGTACGCCTCGCCGCTGGCGTTCACGGCCTCCAGGAGTCCCGCGTTGCGGCGGTCCAACTCCTCCTCAGGCGTACCGGGCGGCGAGTACCGGAAACACACGGTGGAG
>BEII01000006.1 GCA_002898935.1 bacterium HR32 | reverse complement strand
CCACGGGGCGCCCGACGACTGCGGGGTCCTCATGCACGAGATCCGGTCGTGTCTGTACCCGGTGCGGGAACGGCCCGCGGTGGTGAACTTCATCACGGGCCTCGGCGGCCGGGACGTGTCCATCCAGGACGCCATCCACATGTACGAGGTCACCGGTCAAGCGGCGCGCAGGGACAGCCTCGACGGGTTCGTCACCTGGGTCGGTGTGCGGGAGTGAGGGGGAGAGACCATGGCGACTACAGAGAAGGTGCTCGTCTACGACCGCATCAAGGGAGTCAAGCAGATCCCTCTGGAGGAGTTCTACACCTCCGGGCACCGGACGTGTCAGGGGTGTGAGTCCGCCACCGTGATGCGGCAGTTTATCAAGGCGGCAGGCCCGCGCACGGTGGTCACCGGGTCCACCGGGTGCATGTACGTGGCCAACACCAGCTACATGACCACCCCGTGGATCGTCCCGTGGATGCACACACAGCTGGGCGCGGGCGGCTCGTCCGCGGTGGGCATGGCCGCGGGCCTGCGGGCCCTCATGCGCAAGAACCGGATCCCGCAGGAGAAGATCAACGTGATCTCGTTCTGCGGGGACCTCGGGGGCGGCGACATGGGCCTGTCGGGGATCTCGGGAGCCCTCCAGACGGACTACGATCTGCTGATCATCATGTACGACAACGAGTCCGCGGCCAACACGGACATCCAGGCCACCGGTCTCACCACGTGGGGGGCGCAGACCACCTTCAGCCCCGTGGGCAAGGTGCAGCGCGTCACGCACCGCCGGTGGAAGAAGAACGTGGCCGCCATGCTGGCCGTGGGTCACCCCAACTGCCGCTACGTCGCCACCGCGTGTGCCACCTTCCCGCCTTTGGACTTCCTCAACAAGGTGCGCAAGGCGTTGGCCATCGGGGGTCCCACCTTCATCCACACCTACGACCCCTGCCCCAAGGGCTGGGACTTCCACCCCCGCTACTCCCACGAGCTGGGGGAGCTGGGCGTGCGCTCCGGGCTCTTGCCGTTGTACGAGATCATCCACGGCGAGGTGGTCTACACCTACGACGCCCGCAAGACCGCCAAGGGCCGGATTCCTGTGCGCGAGTACCTGAGCCGGCAGGGCCGGTTCGCGCACCTGACCGAGGACGACATCGACTACATCCAGCGGATGGTGGACGATATGTGGGACGAGTGGGAGATCCCCGGCGTGGCGCCGTTCCGGGGCACGCTCAGGGTCTCCGCGTAGCCCGGATCACGGGGATCTGCGAAAGGAGGGGTCCGGCGGAAAATCAGCAGACCACGAACAGGAAACCCTGAACGCAAGGCTCTCGGAAGGGGGGAACGGGGATATGGGGCTGACCCGTCAGGGTGTTCTGATCGTTCTAGTGGTGTGCGTGGTCGGGCTGCTGGCGTCCGGTGCGCTTAGCGCGCCCGCCTGGCAGCCCAACCGTCCGGTGGAGTGGACGGTCCCCGCGGGAACAGGAGGCGGCGCGGACCAGCAGGCCCGCCTGATGGCGCCGCTGATCGAGAAGTACCGGCTGTCCCCGCAGCCGTTCATCCCCGTCAACCGCCCCGCGGGTGCGGGGGCTCAAGCCTTCCTCTGGATGATCGACAAGACCGGAGACCCGCACACGATCCTCATCACCCTCGACAGCCTCTTCGCCACGCCTGCGGCCCAGGTGCTTCGCAAGCGGGACGGGTCCCGGTTCACCTGGCGCGACCTCACCCCCATCGCCCGGCTGCTGCTGGACCACTTCGTCCTGTGGGTGCACGCGGAGTCCCCCTACAGGACCCTGGACGACTTCGTCCGCGCTGCCAAGGCCGGGCCGCCGGGCCGCCTGAAGATGGCGGGCACGGGCTCCAAGCAGGAAGACGAGATCATCATGGTGTTGCTGGAGCAGGCCTGGGGGGCTAAGTTCACCTACGTGCCGTTCCCGGGCGGCGGCGCCGTGGCCGCGGCCCTGGTGGGCAAGCAGGTGGACTTCACCGTGAACAACCCCATCGAAGCCGTGGGACACTGGGAGGCCGGCCGCGTACGGCCGCTCGCCATCTTCGCCTCGGAGCGGGTGCGGGTGGGCCGGTGGGCCGAGATCCCCACCATGCGGGAGCTCGGCTACCCCATCGAGTACCAGATGCTGCGGGGGATCTTCGGGCCGCCCCAGATGCCCGCGGAAGCGGTGGCCTTCTACCAGGAGGTGTTCCGCCGGGTCCTGGACACGCCGGAGATGGCGGACTTCATCGAGCGCGGTGCGTACACGAAGGCCTACCTGACGGGCCGCGAGTACGTGCAGTGGCTGGAGCGCAAGGACGCGCTGGTGCGGAGCCTGATGGAGAGGGCGGGCTGGCTGGTGCGGTAGCGCACTTCGCACGCTGGGGGTCGGGGTGCGCAGGGCAGAACTGGTCTTTGCCGCGGGCCTGGTGGTGGCCGGGCTCGTGTTTCTGCAGGAAGCGCTGCGGCTCCCCACCGGATGGACACCCTCGGGCCCCGGCCCAGGCTTCTTCCCCTTCTGGCTCGCCACCGGGTTCACCCTCACCGGTCTCGTGGTGCTCGCCCGCACCTGGAAGGCAAGCCACGACCCGACCAAGTCCTTCGCTCCGCCGGGCGCGTGGAAGCGGGTCCTGGTGGTGTTCCTGCCCATGGTGGGCGTCGTGGCGTTCCTCCACACCCTGGGCATCTACCTGGGAGGCGGGCTGTATTTGGCGGCCTACGCGCGGTTCGTGGGCCGCCACCGGTGGCCCCTGGTGCTGGCGGTGAGCATCGGTGTGCCGCTGGTGCTGTTCTTCGTGTTCGAGCGCTGGTTCGTGATGCCCTTGCCCAAGGGGACCGTGCTGGAGTGGTGGCTGTACGGAAGAAGGTAGCGACATGGACCTGGCGAGGACGTTCCAAGACCTGCTGTACGGACTGGGGGTGGCGGCCTCTCCGCCAAACCTCATGGTGGCCGTGGTGGGGTTGCTCCTGGGGACCGCCATCGGCGTCCTCCCGGGCCTGGGCGGCACCAACGGAGTTGCGCTGCTGCTCCCCCTCACCTTCCACCTGAACCCCACCGCGGCCATCATCCTGCTGTCGTCCGTGTACTGGGGCGCCATCTTCGGCGGGGCCATCACCTCCATCCTGTTCCGGATCCCCGGCGAGCCGTGGTCCGTGGCCACCATGTTCGACGGCTGCCCCCTCGCCAAGCAGGGCAAGCCGGGGACGGCCCTCACCGCAGCCTTCACCTCCTCCTTCATCGGCGCCCTCGTGGCCATCGTGCTGTTCACCTTCTTCGCCCCGCCCCTGGCGGAGGTGGCGCTGAAGTTCGGCCCGCCCGAGAACTTCGCCGTGCTGCTCTTGGCCTTCGGCACCATCGCGGGGCTCGAGGGCGGAGACCCGGTGAAAGCCCTCCTCATGACCTTCCTGGGCCTGCTGCTGGCCACCGTGGGGTTCGACATCGTGAGCGGTTCGCCCCGCATGACGTTCGGCTCCGTCTCCCTGCAGAGCGGGGTGAACTTCATCATCATCGCCATCGGGCTGTTCGGGCTCGGGGAGATCCTGCTCTCCGTTGAAGAGCGGCTTCAGATCGAGGGGATGCGTGCGCGGCTGAGCTTCCGCGAGGTGTGGGAGACGTGGAAGCTGTTCCCCCGCTACGTGTGGACCCTCCTCCGCAGCAGCCTCCTTGGATTCTGGATCGGGGTCCTTCCCGGCACCGGAGCCACCCCCGCCTCCTTCATGAGCTACGGCATCGCCCGTCAGTTCAGCCGGAGGGGGTCCCGGTTCGGCACCGGCGAGGTGGAGGGCGTGATCGCCCCCGAGACCGCGGCCCACGCGGCCGGGATCGGGGCGCTGCTGCCCATGGTCACCCTGGGGATCCCCGGGTCCCCCACCGCCGCCGTGATGCTGGCGGGTTTCTTCATCTGGGGCCTCAACCCGGGTCCTCTGCTGTTCCAGGAGAACCGCGAGTTCGTGTGGGGGCTCATCGGCTCCATGTACCTGGGCAACGTGATCGGCGTGCTGGTGGTCCTGACCCTGGTGCCTGCCTTCGCCGCCATCGTGCGGGTCCCGTTCGCCATCCTGGCTCCTCTGATCACCATCCTCTGCAGCATCGGCGCGTACGCGGTGAACAACCAGGTCCTGGATCTGTGGATCATGCTCGGGTCTGGCGTCGCGGGCTACTTCTTCAAGAAACTAGGTTACCCGCTGGCGCCTCTCGTGGTGGCCCTGGTCCTCGGCGACATGACCGAGCAGGCCTTCCGGCAAAGCCTCATCATGGGCCAGGGCTCGCCGACCATCTTCTTCACGCGGCCCATCGCCGCGTTCTTCGTGGTGCTGGCGGTCCTGATCTTCCTCCTGCCCTTTGTGCGGAACCTCACCCGCAAGGTCCGTGGCCCGGCGGTGCCCGCGGAAGCGCCGGGGGCCGCGGGCTCCTAGCGGAGTCGGCCTTGGGGCTCGCAGCCTTCACCCGAGAGCTCGGCAGCCTCGGGACCTTCATCGCCGAGGAGCTCGCCCGGCGCCGCGGCTGGCGCTTCGTCCGCCGGGAGATCCTGGAGGAAGCTGCCCGCATGGGCCCGCTCACGGAAGACGAACTCACGCGGCTGGTGGAGAGTCCTCCGGGCCTGTGGGAGCGCCTCAGCCTACCGGCGCGTCGCCACTTCTACCACGTGGCAGCCCGGGTCCTGGAGTACGCGCAGGGAGACGACGTGGTGATCCTGGGCCGGTGGTCCACCATGCTCCTGCGGGGCGTACGGCACGCGGTCCGGGTCCGCGTGTGCGCCCCCCTCGACCTGCGGGTGGAGCGTCTCGCGGACCGCCTCGGGGTGTCGCGGCCCGAGGCCCGGGCCCTGGCGGAGCGTTACGACCAAGGCGTGCGCGCCCGCATCCGCCAGTTCTTCGACGTGGAGTGGGAGGACAGCGACCTGTACGACCTCGTGATCAACACGGAGCGGGTCGGCGTCGAGCGCGGTTGTGAACTCGTGGAGCGGCTGCTGGACAGCCCGGAGTTCCAGCCCGACGAAGCCTCCCGCCAGGAGGTCCGGGACCGCGCCCTGGCCTTGCGAGTCCAGGAGTCCCTGAAGTCCGACGAGCGGTTGGGGCACGTGGACCTGCACGTCACGGCCCGCGGGGGTACCGTGGTGCTGCAGGGGGTGGTGTTCGGGCCGGAGGAGCGGCGCGCGGTGTTGGAAGTGGTGGGCGCGGTGTCCGGAGTGGCGCAGGTGGAAGACCGCCTCACCGTGGCCCGGATGCCCATCCGCTGACCCTGGGAAACCCCGGGCACCGTCTCCGGACTTCACGCTCTTCTGCCCCGGGATGCCGGGCGACGTGTGCTCCAGGCCCGCGTACTTGGAGGTCCCGGCGGCGGGCGGTAGAATCGGCGTGCGGCCCGGAGCACGGAAAACCAGGGCCCCACCGTTCCCGCGCATGTCGTGGTTCCCGAGCCTGCGGCTTTTGCGACTCCCCCGGGCCTCCGGCCCGGACCTGCTCCTCCTGGCCCTCCTGGCGGCGCTGGTGTACGGCCTCCTGGCTGTCGTCCCCGGGGAGCTCAAGCGTCCCGCCGCCCCTGTGGACCTTCAGCCGAGGGCACTGCCGGGGTATGCGGGACTTTCCCTCCTGCGCATGACCGCTGCGTACGGTCTGTCCCTGGGCTTCGCCCTGGTTTTCGGGTACGCGGCCGCACGCTCCCGCCGGGTAGAGCGCGTGCTGGTCCCCCTCCTGGACGTGCTGCAGTCCGTCCCCGTCCTGTCTTTCATGCCTGCGGTGCTCCTGGCCATGGTGGCTCTGTTCCCGCGGCAGGAGGTGGGGCTGGAGGTGGCCAGCGTGGTCCTCATCTTTACCGGCATGGTCTGGAACCTCACCTTCAGCTTCTACCACTCCCTCCTAACCCTTCCCCAGGATCTCGTAGAGGCGGCGCGGCTGATGCGGCTCAGCGGGTGGCAGCGGTTTACGCTCCTGGAACTCCCCGCGGCTGCCATCGGCCTGGCTTGGAACAGCGTCATGTCGTGGGCGGGCGGGTGGTTCTTCCTCATGGCTTGCGAGGCCTTCGTCCTGGTGGACCGTACCTTCACCCTCCCGGGCCTGGGCAGCTACCTGGCGGAGGCCAGCAGCCGGGGAGACCTCCGGGCTGTCGCCCTGGGCCTTGGGACCATGGTCCTCACCATCGTGGTCCTCGACCAGCTGGTGTGGCGTCCCGTGGTGGCGTGGAGCCAGAAGTTCAAGCTCGAGCTCACGGAAGACCCTCTCGGGCCCCGCTCGTGGTTCCTGGACCTCTTGCGGCGGTCTACCCTGGCCCGAGCCTTCGCCGAGCACGTGTGGGCACCCCTGGTGGAAGGGCTCGACCGCCGGCTCCGCTCGGGAGCGGTCTCCCTGTCCGTCCCCGCTCGGTGGGTCGGCGGGGCTGGGGTGGCGCTGGCGGCGGCCGCGATGGTGTCCGCGGGCTGGGGTCTGGTGTCCCTGGCGCGGCTCGTGGCCCGTGTTCCCTCGGAAGGGTGGGCGGCCATCGCGGTGGGGGCCGCCGCCACTAGCCTCCGGGTGTTGCTGGCCCTGGCGCTGGCTGCCCTGTGGACGGTTCCCGTCGGGGTGGCCGTGGGACTGCGCCCCCGGTGGGCCCGGGTGGTCCAGCCCCTGGCCCAGATCGCGGCCTCCGTCCCCGCCACCGCCTTGTTCCCCGTGGTGTTACTCGTCCTCCTCCGGGTAGGAGGCGGCCTGCAGGCGGCCTCCGTGCTGGTGATGCTCCTGGGGACTCAGTGGTACCTGCTGTTCAACGTCATCGCAGGCGCCAGCGCCCTGCCCCGGGACCTGCAGGAGGCCGCGGCGTCGCTCCGCCTCCGAGGCGCCCTCTGGTGGCGCACCTTCGTCCTGCCCGCCATCTTCCCCTACCTGGTCACAGGGGGTCTCACCGGGCAGGGGGGTGCGTGGAATACCAGCATCGTGTCGGAGTTCTTGGAGTTCGGGGGCCGTCGGTACCAGGTGGTAGGGTTGGGAGGCCTCATCACCTCCGCGGTGGCGGACGGCAACATGCCCCTCCTGGCCGCGGCCACCGTGACCATGGCGGGGCTCGTGGTGGCGGTGAACCGCTTGGTGTGGCGCAGGCTGGCCCGGCTCGCGGAAGAGCGCTATCACCTCTAGGGAGGCAGGACCTTGGAAGACTTCCGGTTGAGGCCCGTCACCACGGCCCTCCCCGCGGTGCTCCTGGAGGCCCGGGGCGTCACCGTGTCCTTCCCGCGGCCGGGCGGCGGTGCCGCGGTGGTCCTCGACCGGGTGGACCTGGAGCTGCGGGACTCGGAGATCCTCGCGGTGGTGGGTCCCTCCGGGTCGGGCAAGTCCACCCTCCTCCGCATCCTGGCCGGGCTTCTCGCACCCACGCACGGCGAGGTGCGGTACCGGGGCCAGCCCGTGCACGGGCCCACCCCGGGCGTGGCCATGGTGTTCCAGACCTTCGCCCTGTTCCCGTGGCTCACGGTCTTGGAGAACGTGGAGCTGGGCCTGCGGGCTCTGGGAGTGGCGCCTGAGGAACGCCGGCGGCGGGCCCTGCAGGCCATCGACCTCATCGGGCTCGATGGGTTCGAGTCTGCCTTTCCCAGGGAGCTGTCCGGGGGCATGCGGCAGCGGGTGGCCTTCGCCCGGGCGCTGGTGGTGGAGCCGGACGTGTTGTTGATGGACGAGCCCTTCTCCGCCCTGGACGCCCTCACCGCGGAGAACCTCCGCACGGACCTCCTGGAGCTGTGGCTGCGGCACCGCATTCCCACCCGAGCCATGGCCCTGGTCACCCACAACATCGAGGAGGCGGTGTTCCTCAGCGACCGGGTGGTGGTCCTGGGCACCACGCCCGCCCGCGTCATCGGCGAGGTCCGGCCGGAACTCCCGCACTGGCGGGACCGGGAATCCCCGGAGTTCCGGAGTCGGGTGGACGAGGTGTACGCCCTCCTGGCCGGCGAGCGCCAGCGCCGCCTGGTCCACGCCCGGCCCCTCCTCCCCCGTCTGCCCCCGGCCCCCGTGGGGCTCGTTACGGGGCTGGTGGAGCTGGTCCACGACGCGGACGGCCGGGTGGACGTGCGGGAGCTGGCAGACGAGCTGCGCCTGGACCTGGAGGACCTCCTGCCCGCGGTGGAGGCCGCGGAGCTGTTGGGCTTCGCCACCTCCCACGACGGGGACCTAGTCCTCACGGACTCCGGTCGGGCCTTCGCGGAGGCCTCGGTACAGGACAAGAAAGAGTTGTTCCGCCAGGCCCTCCTGGAGCGGGTCCGCACGGCGCAGGAGGTGGTCCAGACCCTGCGACGCCGGAAGCCGCCCCGTATGCCCGCGGAGTTCTTCCTGGACTTGCTGGAGCGCCACTTCAGCGCGGAGGAGGCACGCCGGCAGCTGGCCGTGGTGGTGGACTGGGGGCGTTACGCGGAAGCCTTCGCGTACGAGGAGGCCACCGGAGAGTTCTCCCTGGAGACGGAGGAGGACCTGCTGGGCCTGTAACCCCTCGTACGTCCGCAGGAAGACGCGCGCCAGCCGCCGCGGGTCCAGGTCGTCGGCGGAGATGGGGTGCCGCGTGGGCAGCACGAGAGCGCGTTCCACCTCCGCGGCCAGACGGTCCGGTCGCTGCCGGGACAGCTCCGTCATGGCCTGCCGTGCGTTCGCACTCTCCCGGGCCACCAGGTTCAGGGTGGGCACGGTACGCTCCGCGCACACCGCGGCGTGCGGCTCGCACACGAAGTCCGACACCGCCTCGCCGAGCCAGTGGTACCTCCGGGCGGTGCGGTCGGTCTCCCGCATGCCTTGCTGCACCACGGCCCAGGCACCTCCACGGGTGACGAAAAAGGCGTGGTGGTACAGCTGGTATCCGTCCTGTACTGCGTGGTTGTCCACCTTCGCGCTGGTACGGCTGGCGTACACGAGGCGTTCCGCGTCGAAGCCAAACCACTCCCCGTACGCCCGCAACTCCTCCGGGGTCCTCCGGGAAGCCCTCCCCTTCCCGCCGGCCACCGTCAGCCCGAGGTCCCGCTCCAGCCCCCGCAGCCCCTGCTTGAGAGCTTCACAGACGGTGGTGGTGAGGCCGCTGCTGTGCCAGTCGAAGCCCAGCACGCACCCGAAGGCCTGGAACCAGAAGGGGTCGCTGACCCGCCTCAGGACCCCCTCCGGCCCCGCGTCCTCCACCAGGGCGCACACCACCGCTCGGGCCAGCCGGGCCATGCGGTCGAACAGCCACCGCGGCGCGGCGCCGCTGTGGAGCGGGAGGGTGGCGGTCCCCGTGCCCGTGCGCCGCACCGCGGACTACCGGCCCGGCGGCTCCGGCACCCACCCGGACGCTACCTGCCGCAAGGCGGGAGTCAGGACGAACAGGGCCAGCAGCGCGTTGGCCGCGGCCTTGACGGCGTTGAAGGGGATGAAGACCGGGAGCAGCATGCTGGCCACGCGCTCCGGTGGCATCCCGAACTGCAGGTACAGGATGACGAAGTTCCCGGGGATCATGACCACCACCCGGGCCAGGGTCCCCAGGGCCGCTGCACGCAGCAGCCGGGCCGGCAGCGGTCCCCGGCCCCGGTGGTACGCCCAGGAGGTGGCCGCCACGAAGGTGGCGGCAGCCACGAAGTCCGCCAACGGCCCGAAGGGGCCGCGGGCCCGGAACAGCAGGTACAGCACGTCCTTGAGGAACACCACGGCCACCGCGGGCCCAGGGCCGTACAGGACCCCGCCTAGCAGCGCCACCGCGTCGCTCGGGTCGTAGCGCAGGTACGGGGCTTGCGGGAGTACGGGGAACTGCACGGTGGCCATCAGCACGAAGGCAACGGCGGACAACACTCCCAGCACCACCAGCTTCCGGACGTCCATCGGACTCCCCCGCGGTCACGTTTCCCGGTAGGGTGGTACGCTCCCGCACCGGGACACTCCTCCCGCGGCGGCAGGTCGAGCGGCTCACAGGAGACAGCGCCCGCCCGGTGCACCGGCCCGACCCCGTAACGGCGGCACAGCGTGAACCCGTAGCCTTCGAGCCCCGTCCGGGAAAGCCATCGCGAAGGCGGAGCGGGGTCCCCAAAAGATCGCGCAGCGATTTTGGTGCGGTCCTCCCGTCCCTCGCCGCCCCGGCCACTCCACGAACCGCGCAGGGACTCCCCGGGACCGCGGTGTCTTGCCCTCCAGGCTCTCCCACATGAACGAATCGCAAGCCCGGATCCGCCACGGCATGAACCCGTGCGGACCTCAGACTCCGAAACTTCCCCGTCCCTCCCTCCCTGCCGTCTCGCCGCGGTCCGTCAGGCGGGCTTGGCCGCGCGCTGAGGCTGTCCAGCCCGGAGCGCCTGCGCTGCCTTCCGTAGGGCCTCCTCGAACTCCCCCACTTGGTCCGGGAACACCACCACCCGGCTACGCTCGTGCCCGGCTTCCGTCCTCCTGGACTCGCTGATGACCAGGTAACGCCCGCCGCCCTTCGCCTCCCGGACGTCGAAGAAGTAGGTACGGCCCCGAGCCTTCACCTGCTCCGTGAACAGCCCCTGCCGCGCCGCCTCGCCCGGCTGCCGCTTGGTCTCGCTCATCGCGCACCTCCTGCCGTGGTTTTCCACTGACTCAACGCGCGGCAGGGCCCCTTTCGACTTCTCCGTGCTCCTGCAGCCGCAAACATCGCGGGCCGCTCCTCGGGACCCGGCCCGCTCTGTCCTTGGGGACGCCGAACCGTGCACCGGAGCCGCCGCCTCCCGGCGGGGCACACCCACCACCCTGCTCCAAGCCCACTCAGCGCCGGACAGGCTCCTTGCTGTTCTTCGTCGGGGCTTCCGCCACCACGGGGGTCTCTGGCAAGGGCGACCGACTCCGCGCCAGGCCCAGCTTTTCCCGCAGCTTCGCCTCGATCTCCGCGGCCACCTCGGGGTTGTTCTCCAGGAACTCCCGGGCGTTGTCGCGGCCCTGGCCGATGCGCATGTCCCCGTAGCTGAACCACGTGCCCACCTTCTGGATCAAGCCGTGCGCGGTGCCCACGTCCAGGAGGCTCGCGGCCTTGGAGATGCCGCGTCCGTAGTAGATCTCCACCTCTGCCTCCCGGAAGGGCGGGGCCAACTTGTTCTTCACCACCTTCACGCGGGCCCGCATGCCCTTGATCTCCTCGCCGCTCTTGATGTGCTCGGTGCGGCGGATCTCCATGCGGACCGACGCGTAGAACTTGAGCGCGCGGCCGCCCGTGGTGACCTCCGGGTTTCCGAACATCACCCCGACCTTCTCCCGGATCTGGTTGATGAAGACCACCACGCACCGGGAGCGGTTGATCGCACCCACCAGTTTCCGCAGGGCCTGGGACATCAACCGCGCCTGCAGTCCCACGTGGGCATCGCCCATGTCCCCTTCCAGCTCCGCCCGGGGGACCAGGGCAGCCACGGAGTCCACCACGATCACGTCCACGGCCCCGGACCGCACCAGGGTCTCTGCGATCTCCAGGGCCTGCTCCCCGCTGTCCGGCTGGGAGATCAGCAGCTCGTCCAGGTTCACGCCCAAGGCCCGGGCGTAGTTCGGGTCCAGGGCGTGCTCCGCGTCGATGAAGGCAGCCACGCCACCCTCGCGCTGCGCCTCCGCGATGATGTGGTACCCCAACGTGGTCTTCCCGGAGGACTCCGGGCCGTAGATCTCCACCACCCGGCCCCTCGGGACCCCACCCACCCCCAGCGCCAGGTCCAGGCTGAGCGCCCCTGTGGGGATCACGTCCACCGCGAGCCGCTGGGACACCTCCCCAAGCTTCATGATGGAACCCTTGCCGAACTGCCGCTCGATCTGGGCCATGGCCAGCTCCAGTGCCTTCTGCCTCTCGCTCATGTCCGCCTCCTGCCCGCGTTGTCGCCAACGTACCAAACGTCTGTTTGCCTGTCAAGCGCCAGGACCCCCGAGCCTATACGAAGCCCGCACGGTGTACACCGGGCCCTGGCGCCTCAGCACGCTCTCCATCACCTCCACTGACTGAACGCGCTGGGAGCCGACTTCGACACGCGCCTCTCGCTCGACCGCCCGCTGGAGCTCGGGGTGGTAGGCCGGGGTGCGCAGCCGGCCAATGGTCAGGTGTGGCGAGAAGGGGCGTTCCTCGGGAGGGAACCCTAGGGGCCGCAGGCGGTCCTCGACCCACGCGGCCAGCGAGGCCAGCCGGTCCGCTCCCTCGGTGACGCCAATCCAAAGCACGCGCGCGCCCCGTGCTCTTGGAAACGCGCCCAAGCCTGCGTAGCGCACGTAGAACTCGCCCCTCCCGGCCAACCCTTCCAGCGCGGTCAGCACGTCGACCGCCTTCCCCTCCCCCACCTCGCCGAGGAACTTCAGCGTCAGGTGCAGGTTCTCCGGTTCTACCCACTTGACGAGCCGCTCACCGTGAGGCCAGGCCTCCACGAGCCTGCGCCGCACGGCCTCGACCGCGGCCCTCAGCGCGGGGTCCAGGTTGACCGCCACGAACAGGCGCAGCGCTCAACCTCCCGGCCGGCGGCCCATCAGGTACCTGCGGAGCAGGTTCAGGGCTGCCTGGCTCGCGAGCCTGCGCACGCCCTCGCGCCCGGGCTCCTCTCCGAAGTCTGCCCGGACGCTGTGTACGCCGTCCCGGTCCGCCAGGGCCAGGAAGACCCGCCCGACGGGCTTCTGCTCTGTGCCGCCGCCCGGACCCGCCACTCCGGTCACCGCCAGCCCCAGGTCCGCTCCGAACCTCTCTCGCGCTCCCCGCGCCATCGCCTCCGCTACCTCCGCGGAGACCGCGCCGAACCGCTCCAGAAGCTCCTCTGGCACGTGCAACAAGTCCTCCTTTGCGCCGTTGCTGTACGCCACCACCCCGCCGAGGAAGTACGCGGAGCTCCCGGGCACGGAGGTCAGCCGTTCCCCCACGAGCCCCCCGGTGCACGACTCCGCCACGGCCACGGTGACCTTCGCCTCCCGCAGGAGCCGCGCCACCACAGCATCCAGGGTTTCCTCCCCCGTCCCGTACACCGCGTCCCCCAAGCGCTCGCGGAGCCTGGCCTCCGCTTCGTCCAGCATGCGGTCTACCTCCGCCGGAGTACCGCGCGCGGTGATCCGCAGGTGCACTTCGCCCAGGTGTGCGAGGGGCGCCACCGTGGGGTTCGTGGTGTGGAGGAGGTCGCGTACCAGCTCCTCCAGCTGCCCCTCGCCGATCCCCACGGTCCGCACCACACGAGACCGGATGACGTCCTGGCCGACCCAGCCCCTCCGACGCAGCTCGGGGACCACGAACTCGTCCACCATCCCGCGCATCTCCCGCGGCACCCCGGGCACCAGGACAACCACCCGGCCCTCCACCTCCCAGAACACGCCCGGAGCGGTACCCCAGCGGTTCGGGATCGCCACCGCCCCTCGTGGCAGCAGGGCCTGGCGCCGCTGGTTGGGCGTCATGGTCCGGCCGCGGCGCGCGAAGAACTGCTCCAGGTGGGCGAGCGACTCCGCGTCCTCCACCAGGTCCGCGCCCAGCGCGGCGGCCACCGCCTCCTTGGTCAGGTCGTCCTCCGTGGGCCCCAGCCCGCCCGTGAACACCACCAGCTCCGCCCGCGACCAGGCGAGCCGGAGCGCCTGCTGCACCCGCTCGAAGTTGTCGCCCACCGTCTGCCGGAAGTATACGGGGATGCCGCACTCCGCGAGCCGCTGGCAGATGTAGGTGGCGTTCGTATCCGTGATCTGACCGAGCAGGAGCTCGGTGCCCACCGACGCGACCTCGGCGCGGACGGTCACGGGAGCCGCACGAGCGCCCGGTCCAGGACCGGGTCGAGGTCCAGGCCCCTGGGGAGCGCGCCGAAGGCGCGCCCGGTCTCCTCACCCAGGCGGCACGCGCAGAAGGCGTCCGCCACCGCGGGCGGCGCGTACCGGACCAACAGGGAGGCCTGTAAGGCCAACGCCATGCGTTCGGCCAGCCACCGTGCGGACTGCTCGTCGGCGTCTTCCACCTCCCGCTCGAGACCCTGGCAGAACGCGTCCAGCCGGCGGTCCAGCCCGCGGGCGGTGTCCAACTCCGCCCAGAAGGCCTCCTTGGACTCGGGGTGGCGGCGCAGGGCGCGCAACACGTCCAGGCACACCACGTTCCCGCTGCCCTCCCAGATCCCGTTGAGGGGGCTTTCGCGGAACAGCCGCGGCATGCCGGACTCCTCCACGTAGCCGTTCCCGCCCAGGCACTCCAAGGCCTCGGCCGCGTGCACGGGGGCCCGCTTGCAGACCCAGTACTTGGCCACGGGCGTGGCGAGCCTGCGGAACGCCGCTTCCTGAGGGTCGCCGCGGCTCGAGGCGTCGAAGGCGCGCGCCAGCCGGAACGCGAGGGCGGTGGCGGCCTCGCTCTCCAGGGCCAGGTCGGCCAGCACGCACCGCA
>BEII01000005.1 GCA_002898935.1 bacterium HR32 | reverse complement strand
CCAGCGGAACGCCTGCCCGCAACTCAGGGTCCGCGCCAGGTCTAGCCCGGCCGCCTCCAGGCTGAACCGCGTGGCGTCCCGGACCGGCGGAGAGGTCAGCGCGGACCCGGCTTCCACCCCAACCCCTCCAGCACCAGTTGAGACCACGTCTCCATCCGGTCGTAGTACGAGAGCGCTTGCGCCACAGGCACGAAGTCGCCGCGCAGGACCTCCTCCTCCCGCACCCGCACTTCCGCGGAAGTGCGGACCTCGTACACCAACCCGAAGTGCACCGCGCTCACGGGGTTGCGCTCGTCGTTCAGCACCCCCAACCACCGGCCCTCCCGCGGGCCGCGGAACTCCAGCTCCTCGTCCCGCTCCCGGGCCAGCCCGACCTCCAGCGGATCCCCGTCCCCGACGTCCGCACGGTTGATGTGGCCACCCACCCCGATGGAGTACAGGTCGTGGAGCCGTGCCTCCCCGCCCCCCCGAAGCCGCCGGAACAGGAACACCTCGTCCCCGCGGCAGACCACCAGGTACGGGATGATCTGCTTGAAGCGGGGGTCGTCCTCCACTTCTGCCCGGCGGCGGTACGTCCCCCGCTGGCGGATGCGGTCCACGTACACGGGGTCCGGTGGCCGCACGCCGAGGAACGCGTCATCCCCGAGCAATGCCGCCCGGGGAACCACCAGCACTTCCTCCTGCATCTTCGCCGTCATCGTGCGCTCCTCCCCGGATTCGCAGCACCTCGGTGACCGCCTGCACGGAGCCCGCGAGCCCGCCGGACACCACGAGGGTCAGGGCTTCGTCCACGCTCATGGGGAGTGGTGTGGTCTCTTCCTCCGGCACCAGCATGAGGAAGCCCGTGGTAGGGTTCGGCGCGCTCACCACGAACACCTTGACCACCGTCCCCCCAATGGGCAGCGGGTGCTCCCCCGTGACGAACCCGAGGGTGTACGTGCCCCGCCGGGGCCACTCCACCAGCACGGCGCGGCGGAAGGGCATGCGCTGGCCAGCCACCACCGCCTCCAGGATCTGTTTGGTCCCGCCGTAAATGGTGCGCAGCAACGGGGTCCGGAACACCACGCTCTCCAGCGCGCGCAGGGCGCTCCGGCCCACCCAGGTGTTCGCCACGAGGCCCACCAACAAGATGACCACCAATCCACCCACAAGGCCGGCCCCGGGCGGTACGGTGTTGAACGCCAGCCGCAGCACCGGTTGCAGCACGTTGTCCAGGACCCGGAACACCCAGTGCAGCAGCGCGAAGGTGACCAAGATGGGCACGGTCACCAAGAGACCGCGGGTCAGCAGTCCTCGGAGGAAGACCATTCGGGAAGCTTCCCGGATCTCTTTGCCAACGCCCGGGCCAGGGCGTGGGAGCCCGCGGGTGTGCTGAGAACGAGGAACAGGGCCACGACGGGCTCCTGCCACCCACCCCCGTGGTACAGGAACGAGCCCACCAACGCCCCGCCGGCACCGAAGGTGCTCAGCAGGCCCACCAGGTGCAGCCGGCTCAGCGTGTCCCGGGCCCGCAGCAGGCCCAGGGCCCCGAGAGCGGAGAAGGCCGCCCCAAACAAGAGGAAGAAGGCAGCGAGCTCACGCAAGGGGACCTCCCCGGGACAGGAACCGCGCCGCGGCGACGGTGCCGACGAAGGCCAGGGCCGCCAGCACCACCGCGACGTCCAGGGCGTCGCGGGTCTCCCACGCCACACCGAGAACCAGTACCACGTTGAGCAGAACCATGGCCAGAGCGTCCGCGGCCACCACCCGGTCGGCGAAGGCTGGCCCGAGGGCCAGACGCACCGCGCACAGCGCACCCGCCACGGCCAGCAACACCAGCGCGGTCCCCACCGCCAGCGTCACTCGAACACCTCCGCCACCGCGGCCTCCAAGCGTTGCCGGATCTCCGCTACCGCCGCGGCCTCGTCCTGCAGGTCGAAGACGTGAACGAGCAGGTGGCTTCGGTCCGGAGCCACGTCCACCGCGATGGTCCCCGGGGTCAGGGTGATCCAGTTGCTGAGTACCGTGATGGCCACGTCCCCCCGGACCCGCAACGGCACCTGTACGAATCCCGGCCGGTTCCCCCGCAGGGGGTCCAGCACCCAGCCCGCCAGGCGCAGGTTGGAGCGGGCAACTTCCCACGCCCCTACCGCCAGCAGCCGCCCCACAGCCCACACGCGCCGCACTATCGGCCTCCCAGCACCGCGTCCGCGTACGACCCCGGGTCTGCCAAGGACCGAGCCGCCGCGGCGGTCAGGTCGAACAGCACACTACCCCCGAGTCCCCAGGTCACCGTGAGGAGGGCCACGCCCGCCGCCGCCGCGTAGTGCAGCCGGGGGATCTCGGCCCGCTCCGGTGCCGTACCCCAGAAGGCACCGGTGAAGATCTTGGCCATGGAAAGTAACGTGAGCAGGCTCACCAGCAGGCTCGCGGCCACCGGTCCCGCCTCACCCACTTCGAGTCCCGCCCGTACGAGGAACACCTTGGCCCAGAAGCCGCTGAAGGGCGGGATCCCCGCCAGGGACAGGGCGGGCACCGCGAAGCACACCCCCAGCCACGGGTGCGCGTGCCCCAGCCCCGCTAGCGCCCGCAACGTGCCGCTCCCGTACGCCGACTCCACCGCAGCGCTCACCAGCAGCAGGGCGGTCTTGACGCCGATGTGGTGGAGCACGTAAAAGAGTCCGCCCGCCCACGCCTCTGAGGTTCCGAGGGCCAGCCCGAACACCATGTAGCCCACCTGGCTCACGATGTGCAGCGACAGGATCCTGCGCACGTCCTCCTGTGCGAGCGCTCCCAGGACCCCGAACACCATGGTCAGCACCGCCACGGCCACCAGCCACGGTTCCGGACCGCGGGTGGGCTGCACGGTGGTGAACAGGCGGTAGAGGGCGTACACGCCCACCTTGGTCAGCATGCCCCCGAAGTAGGCAGCCACCGGGCCGCGGGGCAGCGCGTACGCCTGCGGCAGCCACAGGTAGAGGGGGAAGACCGCGGCCTTGACCCCGAAGGCCACGGCCAGCAAGAAGACCGCGGGCCGCACCAACTCTCGGGGTGCCTCCCCCAGCCGGCGCGACAGGTCCGCCAGGTTCACACTCCCCACCGCCGCGTACAGCAGAGCCACCGCTACCAGGAACAGGGTGGAGGCCACCAGGTTCACCGCCACGTAGCCGAAGGCCTCCCGTGCCTCTCGCCGGGTGCTCCCCAACGTCAGCAGGAAGTACGAGGCGACCAGCAAGACCTCGAAGAACACGTACAGGTTGAACAGGTCCCCCGTGAGGAATGCGCCGTTCATGCCGGCCAGCATGAGGTGCCAGCCCGCGTGGAAGAAGGGGTCGAGGCGCGGGTGTGGGTCCGCGAGGAACGCCAGCAGGGTGCACAGGGCCACCCAGCTGCCGATGGCGGCCATGAGGGCACCCAGCAGGTCTGCGGCGAACACGATGCCGTAGGGTGCAGGCCATCCGCCGAAGTGCACCACCGCAACCCCGTGGCGGTGCACCCACGCCACCAGTCCCGCGCTGGCCGCCACGGACGCCCCCATGCCCGCCACGCTGAACCCCCAGCGGAGCCTGCGGCCCGGTACCACCGCGCAGAGCAGCCCTGCCACGAGGGGGATCGCCACAGGGGCGAAGGCCAGGCTCACCCCTGGTCCTCCTCCAGCGCGTGCATTCGGTAGCCCAGGGCCAGCAGGAACGCCATCACCCCGAACCCGATGACGATGGCGGTGAGGATGAGGGCCTGCGGGAGCGGGTCGCTCTGCGGGGACGGGTTCCCCACGAGCGGCGCGTGCCGGGCACCCAGGCCGCCCGAGAGCAGCACGAACAGGTTCGCGCCGTGGGACAGCAGGGCCAGGCCGACGACCTGCCTCAACATGCGCTGGCACAACAGCAGCCAGGTGCCCGCTCCGAACAGAAGACCTACGAGAAGGGCGAGCAGCAGGTTCACGGGGAGGTCGCCTCCCACAGGGTCCGCACCGCAGCCAGGGTGGCTGACACCACCAGCACGTACACCCCCACGTCGAAAACCAGCGAAGTGGCCACCTTCACCGGCCCCAGGTGTGTGACGGCGTGCGTGAGGGGAGGCCGGCCCACCAGCAGCGCCGCGAGCCCCGTGGCCGCGGCCACGCCCACGCCCAAGGTGACGCCCCGTTCCCAGCGCCGGGGCGGTGGGGGCCCGAAGGCGAGCCACCGGGCAAGAACGGCGAGCGCCGTGACGAGCCCGCCCACGAACCCGCCGCCTGGGGCGTCGTGGCCGACGAAGAGCAGCCGCAGGCCGTACAGGACCCCCAAGGGCACCACGACCCGTGCCACGGTTCGGAGGACCAGGGTGCTCACACAGCCCTCCGTGCCAGGGCCAGTACCCCGAGGGCCGCGATCCCCAGCACCGTGATCTCGCCGAGCGTATCGAGCCCCCGGAAGTCCACGAGGATCAGGTTCACGAGGTTCGCGCCGCCCGCCCGCTCAGCGTTCTCCGCGAAGAACTCCGCGAGGCGACGGGTGGGAGGACCGGCCGTGGCCTGGAACGCGAGCGCGGCGGCCACGAGTCCCACGCACACCGACGCCACGAGGTCCACCCCTGCCCACGGGTGTCGGTCCGGGACGTCCGGGGACAGCAGGTGGACCACGACCGCCAGGAACAGCACCAGCGTCACCGTCTCCACCAGCACCTGTGTGAGTGCCACGTCTGGAGCCCGCAGGCTCATGAAGAGGAACACCACGGCGTAGCCCACGGCCCCCAGGGCGACCACCGCGCCCAGCAGGCTGCGGCTCAGGACGGTGACCAGCACCGCGCACGCCCCGATGCCGACGAACACCGCCTCGTAGGCCACGGGCCGGATCTCCGGCCACCGCGCGCCCACGAGCGGCCACCCGGCTCCCACCACCGCCACCCCCAACACCACCACCAGGTAGTCCCGCAGCCGGCCCGTCAGGGTGGTGCTCGTGAGGCTTTCCGCGAAGCGCATGAGCGCCGCCTGGCCGGCGTCGAAGACCCGCTCCCCGTTCCACCGCAGCGCGGGCCACCGCACCACCAACGACGTGCCGATCCAGCCCACCCCTGTGCCCGCCAACGCCGCGGACACCGCGGGCACCGCCTTCGCCGCGCTCAGCTCCGGCCAAACGTTGTGGCCGGCGCCGAGCTGCGCCAGGATAGCCTCCGGCAGCGCCCGCCACGTGCCGAACACGACACACAGAGCCGCGAGCGGCAAGGCAGGCGCCCACAGCCCCAGGGGCTCGTGCCGCTTCACGCCATCGGGTCCACCGAGGAAGACCTGCAGGAACCGGAAGGCGAACGCGCTGGACAGCACGGCGCCGAGCCACAGCCACGGCTCCAGCGAAGGCTCCAGGGCTTTCGCCACCGCGTCCTTGGCCACGAACCCTCCACTCCCCGGGAGCGCAGCCAGGGAGAAGGCGGCCACCGCAGCCAGAGCCGCGGTGGCGGGCATGCGGCGCCCCAACCCCCGCAGCTCGCGGATCCGGCGCGTCCCCGCCTCGTGCTCGACCGCACCCGCCAGCAAGAACAGAGTGCCCTTGTACGCAGCGTGGTTCAGGAGGTACAGCACCGCGGCGTCGCGCCCGAGTTCGGTTCCCGCCCCCACGAGGGCGGTGGCGAGGCCCAAAGCGCTCACGGTCCCGTACGCCAGCAGCGCCTTCAGGTCGTCCTGCAGGACCGCCACCGCGGCTCCGAACACGAAGGTCACCAGCCCCGTGGGCACCACCCACGCCCGCCACGCCTCAAGTCCTCCCAGGACCGGAAGCATGCGCAGCAGCAGGAACACGCCCGCCTTCACCATCGTGGCGGAGTGCAGGTACGCGCTCACCGGGGTGGGCGCCACCATGGCGCCGGGAAGCCAGAAGTGCACGGGCACCTGAGCGGACTTGGTGAAGGCACCGGCCAGCACCAGGGCCAGGATCCAGCCAGCGCGCGGGGAGTCCCGGAGCGGGCCGAGCTCCGACAGCCGGAAGGTGCCGGCCTCCTGCGCCAGCAGCACGAAGCCCGCCAGCATGGCGAGCCCGCCCACCACGGTCACCACGAGCGCCCGCACCGCCGCCTGCCGGGCTTCCCAACGGTCGTCGTTAAACCCGATCAGCGCGAACGAGGCCACGGAGGTGGCTTCCCAGAACACGTACAGGGTCAACAAGTCGTCCGCGAGCACCAGCCCGAGCATGGCCCCAGTGAACAGCAGCAGGTACGCGAAGAAGGCCGGCTGCCGGGCCTCGTGCTCCAGGTACGCGCCCGCGTACAGCGCCACGAGCACGCCCACGCCCGCCACCAACAGCGCGAACAGGAGCCCGAGGCCATCCGCCTGCAAGCGGTAGGCGGTGCCGAGGGCGGGGAACCAGGGGAGTTCCGCCGCCACCGTCCGGCCCTCCGCCCACAGGGCGAGGAGGGCCACCACCACGGTGCCGCAGCTCGACGCCGCCACGGCCGCAGGCGCACGTCCACGCACAGCAAGGAGCGTTGCCAGCACGGGGATCCACGGGATCCCCAACAGGATCGTCTCCATGGCACAGGAAGACAGGCGACGAGTTCGAGCCCAGCCTACCCGGGTTCCGGCTCACGCGTCAAACCCGCACAATGGAGCTGTGGAAGCGCACGACAGCACACGGCTGTTCGTGGACCTGGGGCTACTGGTGGCCGCCGCGCTGGCGGGCGGGCTGCTGGCACAGCTTTTGCGCCAGCCGCTGGTGGTGGGTTACATCCTGGGCGGCATCGCCATCGGGCCGTTCACCCCGGGCCCCACCCTGGCGGACCCCGAAGCCTTCCAGCTGTTCGCGGACATCGGGGTGGTGCTGCTGATGTTCTCCGCAGGCTTGGACTTCTCCGTGCGGGAGCTCCTGCGCACCGGCCGTGTGGCCGTGGTGGGGGCGCCGGTGGGCATCGCGGCCCTGAGTTTGCTGTCTGTGGGCGTGGGGTCGCTTTTGGGCTGGCCGCTGGTGCAGTCCCTGGTGGTCGGGGCGTCCGTGAGCGTGGCCAGCACCATGGTGCTGGTGCGGTTTCTGCAGGAGCGGGGAGAGCTCCAGTCCCCCCACGGCCGCGTGGTGGTGGCCATCACCCTGGCCGAGGACCTGGCGGTGGTGGCGCTCACGGTCCTCCTGCCGGCCCTGGCGCCCGGCAGCGAGCAGCGGCTCGCGGCCTTCGGCCGCGCCCTGGTACAGGCTGCAGTTCTGCTCGTTCCGCTCCTGTGGGTGGCACGCCGCGTGGTGCCCGGCCTGCTGGCGCGGGTGGCGCGCACCCGGAACGTGGAGCTGTTCCTGCTGGTAGCCCTGGGGATCGCCATCAGCACCGCGGCGCTCACGGCGGGCATGGGGCTCTCGCTGGCCCTGGGAGCGTTCCTGGCCGGACTCGTGATCAGCGAGTCGGAGTTCGCCCACGAGGCCCTGAACCGGGTTCTCCCCGTGCGGGACGTGTTCGTGGCTACGTTCTTCGTGTCCGTGGGCACCCTCGTGCGGCCCCAGACCCTGCTGACGGAGCCCGGAACCGTGGTGGGCATCCTCACCCTGGTGGTCCTGGGGAAGTTCTGCGTGTGGTACGGCCTCGTCCGAGCCTTCCGCTACGACGCCCGCACCGCGGCCCTCGCAGGGCTCGCCCTCACACAGATCGGCGAGTTCTCCTACATCCTGGCCGGGGTCGGCCGCGCACACGGGCTTGTGGACCAGAGGGCCTACGAGGGCGTGCTCGCCGCTTCCCTCGTGTCCATCCTCCTCAACGCGGTGCTGTTCCGCCGGATGCCCGGCTGGCTTGAGCGCCGCCTGGGGCTCGCCGCACCGGAGACACCCGCCAGCGCGCCCGAGGGTGCGGTCCTCCTGTGCGGTTTCGGCCGCGTGGGCCGCCGGGTGGCGGAGGCGTTTGACGCCTTCGGCGTGCCGTACACCGTGGTGGACAGCGACCCGGATGCGGTGCAGGAGGCCCGCCGCCGCGGACGGGCGGCGGGCCTCGGCGACGCCGGCGACCCCGCCGTCCTGCGGCGGGCAGGTGCGGAGCGCGCACGGCTGGCGGTGGTGACCGTACCGGACTTTGCCGCGGCGGTCCGGGCGGTGCGCAGCCTGCGCCGGCTGCGGCAGGATCTTCCGGTGCTGGTCCGTGTGCACCACGACGCGCACCGCGCCGCCCTGCGGGAGGCCGGCGCGGTGGAGCTCGTGCAGCCCGAGCTGGAGGCGGCCTTCACCCTGGTCCGGCACGCCCTGGCCCAGCTGGGCGTGGAGGGCGCTGCCGTGCGGGCGTACCTTCAGAGGGCGCGCGGGCAGTGGCCGGAGGGCACCGCGGAGGAGGCGTGGACCGAACGGTGGGAGGCGCGGGAGGTGCGGGTGGACGGACCGGAGGTGGTGGGCCGGTCGTTCGAGGAGGCGCGGCTGTCGGAACGCACGGGCGCCATCGTGGTGAGCGTGACGCAGTCCGGCCGGGAGGTGGTGAACCCGGACCCTTCGCAGGTGCTGCACCGCGGGGACCGGCTGCTGGCCATCGGTACGTCGGCCCAGCTGGACGCCCTGGAGGAGTTGTGCGAGCCCCAGGAGGTCGTGGCCGAACGCCCGTCGCCCCGTGACGCAGGTTGACCGCGGGTGGTAAAATCGCGCTAAACCCAACGATCGGGACGAGTACGCGGGCAGGGCGCTTCTAGAGAGCCGCGAGGTCGGTGGAAGCGCGGCAGCTGTCGGTCCGCGGAATGGACCCGGGAGGGGCGGTCCGAACGGCGAGGTAGCCCAGTAGGCGCCGACGGGGATCCGGCTCCCGTGAGCGCGAAGCCGGCGGAATCGGACCTGGGGGTCCCGTTCCGAGAGGGTCCTGCCGGTTAAGGCAGGGAAGTCGGGTGGTACCGCGCGAGGAGGATCGCCTCCCGTCCCGAGGGGACGGGAGGCGTTGTGTTTTGAGGGCTTTGCGGGAGGGACGGCGATGATCGTGGTGCTGCACCCCAGCTGCACGCCTGAGCAGCAGGAGGCGGTGGTCCGGCGGATCCGGGAAGCGGGCCTGGGAGCGCACCTCTCCCAGGGTGTGATGCGCACGGTGGTGGGGGTCATCGGGGACGACCGGACCAAGGAGCAGCTGCGCACCATGCTGGAGGCCATGGACGGTGTGGAGCGCGTGGTGAAGGTGCTGCAGCCGTACAAGCTGGTGAGCCGGGAGTTCCAGCCGCAGACCACGGCGGTCCAGGTGGGGCCGGTGCGGATCGGGGGGCCGGAGGTGGTGGTGATCGCGGGGCCGTGCTCGGTGGAGAGCCGGGAGCAGATCCTGCAGGCGGCGCGGGCGGTGAAGGCGGCGGGGGCGGTGATGCTGCGGGGGGGTGCGTTCAAGCCGCGGACGTCTCCGTACTCGTTCCAGGGGCTGGAGGAGGAGGGGCTGCGGCTGCTGGCGGAGGCGCGGGCGGAGGTGGGGCTGCCGGTGGTGACGGAGGCCATGGACGCCCGGCAGCTGGAGCTGGTGCTGCGCTACGCGGACATGGTGCAGATCGGGGCCCGGAACATGCAGAACTACACCTTGCTGCGGGAAGTGGGGCGGGCCCGCTGTCCGGTGCTGCTCAAGCGGGGTCCGGCGGCCACCCTGGAAGAGACCCTGCTGGCCGCGGAGTACGTGCTGGCGGAGGGCAACCCCTCGGTGGTGCTGTGCGAGCGGGGGCTGCGCAGCTTCGACAACCACACCCGCTTCCTGCTGGACGTGGGCGCGGTCCCGGTGCTGCAGCGGCTCAGCCACCTGCCGGTGCTGGTGGACCCTTCCCAGGCCGCGGGCAAGCGGCAGTGGGTGCCGCCCCTCGCCCGGGCCGCGGTGGCCGCGGGAGCCGACGGGCTGCTGGTGGAAGTCCACCCCGACCCCGAGCGCGCCCTGAGCGACGGCCCTCAGCAGCTGCGCCCCCAGGAGTTCGCCGACCTCGTCCGCCAGCTCCGCGCCATCGCCGAAGCGGTGGGCCGCACGCTGGCGGCGCTACCGGTGGGCACACCGTGAGCCGCGCGCGGTTCGACACCGTGGCCATCGTGGGCACCGGCCTGATCGGGGGCGCTCTCGGCATGGCCCTGCGCGCCAGCGGCGTGGTGACCCGGGTGCTGGCGTACGACGCGGACCCCTGGGCTGCCCGGCGTGCCGTGGAACGGGGTGCCGCGGACGCGGTGGCCTCCGACCCGCGCGGCCTGGCGGCCGCCCAGGTGGTGGTCGTGAGCACGCCGCTGGACCGCGTTGCGCAGACCTGCTTGACCCTGGGGCCGTACCTGAGCCCTGACGCCATCGTGACCGACACGGGCAGCGTCAAGGCTCCCGTGGTGCGGGCCGTGGAGCGGGCCCCGCACCCGGTCCGGTTCGTGGGCGGTCACCCCATGGCCGGTACCGAAGGACAGGGCATCGAGGACGCAGACCCGAGCTTCCTGCAGGGCCGGCCGTACCTGCTCACCCCCACCGGGTTCACGGACCGGGAGGCGGTGGCACAGGTGGCCGACCTGGTGCGCGCGGTGGGAATGGTGCCCGTGGTGATGCAGCCGGAGGTGCACGACCGGCTCGTGGCCCTCGCAAGCCACCTTCCGTACCTGGTGAGCTGCGCGGTCCTGCTGGCAGCCGCCTCGGAGCCCGAGTCGCTACAGGTGGGCGGCCCGACCTTCCGGGAGATGGGCCGCGTGGCGCGCAACCCCGTGGACCTGTGGGAGCCCATCGTGGAGATGAACCGGGATCACCTCCTGCACGCCCTCAGCAGCTTCCGCGCCGCCCTGGACGCGCTGGAGCGCGCGGTGGCGGAAGGCCGCGCGCGGCCTTTGCTGGAGCGCGCGCGGGAAGCGGCGCAGCGGACCGGGAGGCAGGTGCCGTGAGGCTCGTGCTCGAGCCGGGACGCCACGCCTACGAGCGTGCCCTGCGCACGGGCAACCTGGTGCCCGTGTCCTGCGAGGTGCTGGCCGACCTGGAGACCCCGGTGTCCACCTTCCTCAAACTGCGGGACCTCCCGTGCCCCTTCCTGCTTGAGAGCGTGGAGGGCGGGGAGCGTGTGGGCCGGTACTCCTTCCTCGGCGCCGCACCTCGGCTCCGGGTAGTCTACGACGGGCGCACCGTGCACGTGGGCGGCGAGCGGCTGCCCGGGCCTCTGCTGCCCCGGGTGCGGGAGCTGCTGCGGACATACCGGCTGGCCCGCCAGCCTGACCTGCCGCGCTTCCTCGGAGGGCTGGTGGGCTACTTCGGCTACGACCTCGTGCGGGACTGGGAGCGCCTCCCGCACCGGCCGCCGGACGACCTGGGTACGCCCGTGGCGGAGCTCGGCCTGTACGACACCGTGGTGTGCTTCGACCACGTGCGCCGCCGCGTGCGGGTCGTGGCCTGCGCGTTCGCGGAAGAGGGCGCAGAGCGCGCGTACCGGTCCGCGCGGGAGCGCATCGAGGAGGTCCTGGACCGGCTGCGCCGGCCCCTCGACTTGCCGCCGAGCCCGCAGGACCGCAGCCTCGGTCCCGTGCGCTCCAACCTGAGCCGGCCGGCCTTCCTGGAGCGGGCGGCGCGCGCGAAAGGCTACATCCGCGCGGGGGATGTCTTCCAGGTGGTGCTGTCCCAGCGGTTCGCCCGCCCGGTCGCCGACTTGGATCCGTTCCTCCTGTACCGCGCGGTACGGGCCGTCAACCCCTCGCCCTTCCTGTTTTACCTGGACTTCCCCGGCGCGTGCCTCGCGGGCTCGTCGCCCGAGCTCCTGGTGCGGCTCGAGGCCGGGGAGGTTTGGATGCGGCCCATCGCGGGTACCCGGCCCCGGGGACGCACGCCCGAGGAGGACGCGGCGCTGGAAGCCGAGCTGAGGGCGAGCGAGAAGGAACGTGCGGAGCACGTGATGCTGGTGGACCTGACCCGCAACGACGTCGGCCGCATCGCCCGCTACGGGACCGTCCGCACCACAGAGCTCATGGTGGTGGAGCGGTACTCCCACGTCATGCACATGGTGAGCACCATCCGGGGCGAGCTGCAGCCCGGCCGGGACGCCTTGGACGTGCTGCAGGCCGCGTTCCCCCACGGGACCGTAACCGGGGCTCCCAAGGTCCGGGCCATGGAGATCCTCGACGAGCTGGAGCCCACCGCCCGCGGGCCCTACGCGGGCGCCGTGGGCTACGTGGGGTTCGACGGCACCCTGGACACCTGCATCACCATCCGAACGCTGCTGGTGCGGCACGGCGTGGCGTACGTGCAGGCCGGAGCAGGGATCGTGGCGGACTCCGAGCCCGAGGCGGAGTACCGGGAGACCGTGGACAAGGCCCGGGCGCTGCTGCGGGCCGCGGAGCTGGCGGCCTCAGGGGCCGTGGCCTGACGGGAGGGGAGACCGTGGTGGTGGTCGTGGACAACTACGACTCCTTCACCTACAACCTCGTCCAGTACCTGGGCGAGCTCGGCGTCGAGGTGGAGGTGTACCGGAACGACACGGTGACCGCGGCGCAGATCGCGGCTTGCGGCCCCGAGGCGGTGGTGATCTCGCCCGGGCCCTGCACGCCCAACGAGGCGGGGGTGTCCAACGACGTCCTGCGAGAGCTCAGCGACCGCGTGCCGGTGCTCGGGGTGTGCCTGGGCCACCAGTGCCTGGGCCAGGCCTTCGGCGGCCGCGTGGTCCTGGCACCCCGGGAGGTGCACGGGAAGACCTCGGAGGTCTGGCACGACGGCCGCACGGTGTTCGCCGGCTTGCCCAACCCCTTCCGCGCCACCCGTTACCACTCCCTGGTGGTGGACGAGACCACCCTGCCGCCGGAGCTGGAGGTCTCCGCGCGTACCGCGGACGGGATCGTCATGGGGCTTCGACACCGCCGGCGGCCCGCGGAGGGCGTGCAGTTCCACCCGGAGTCGGTCCTCACGGAGTACGGCAAGGACCTGCTGAGGAACTTCCTGCGCCTCGTGCGGCAATGGCACGCCACCGGCCGGTGGGGTTGAGGAGGAGGGACGAACATGATCCGGGAAGCCATCGCCAAGCTCGTGGAGCGTTCCTCGCTGACCGCCGCGGAGGCCACCGCGGTCATGGGAGAGATCATGGACGGGCAAGCCACCCCAGCCCAGATCGGCTCCCTCCTGACCGCCCTGCGCATGAAGGGCGAGACCCCGGAGGAGATCGCGGGGTTCGCGGTGGCCATGCGCCAGCGCGCGTACCGCATCCAGCCCCGCACCCCTGTGTTCGTGGACGTGGTGGGCACCGGGGGTGACAATTCCGGTACCTTCAACATCTCCACCGTGGCCGCCTTCGTGGTGGCCGGTGCGGGCATCCCGGTGGCCAAGCACAACAACCGCGCGGTGAGCAGCCGGTGCGGCAGCGCGGACGTGCTGGAGGCGCTCGGCCTTCCCGCGGACGTGGAGCCCGACCGGGCGCAGCGGGCCATCGAAGAGGTGGGGATCGGGTTCCTGTTCGCGCCCCGGTTCCACCCGGCCATGCGCCACGCCGCGGGGCCACGGCGGGAGGTGGGCATCCGCACGGTGTTCAACCTGCTCGGCCCCCTCACGAACCCCGCGGGTGCCCGCCACCAGGTGGTCGGCGTGTACCACCGGGACCTGGTGGAGCCCATGGCCCGGGTGCTGAGTCAGCTCGGGGCCGCCCACGCCTTCGTGGTGCACGGGGACGGCATGGACGAGCTTTCGCCCAGCGGGCCTTCTCACGTGGCGGAGGTGCGCGAAGGGGCCGTGCGGACCTTCGCGCTGGCTCCGGAAGACGCGGGACTCCCCCGCCACCCGGCGCAGGCGGTGCGGGGCGGGGACGCGGAGGAGAATGCGCGGCTCGCGGTGGCCGTCCTGTCCGGGGAGCGGGGACCGCACCGGGACGTGGTGGTGTTGAACGCCGCGGCAGCGCTGCTGGCCGCCGGCGCCTGCTCGGACCTCCGGGAGGCGGCCGCCTACGCCGAGGAGAGCATCGACCGCGGGGCAGCTCACCGCAAGCTCATGGAGTTGCGCGCTTTCCTACGGGGTGCGGCGTGACGGTGTTGGAGGAGATCGCGGCGCACAAACGGGCCGAGCTCGAGGCGCTCCGTCGGTCGGTACCGGAGGAGGTGGTGGCGGAACAAGCCCGGGCCGCGCTCCCCGCCCGACCCTTCGCTGCCGCGCTGCAGGCGCAGGGGTTGAGCGTGGTGGCGGAGGTGAAGGCCGCCTCACCGTCGGCGGGCACCCTGCGCGAGGACCTGGAGCCCGCGCAGCTGGCGCGGGCCTACGCGCGGGGAGGAGCGCGGGCGCTGTCGGTCCTCACCGACCGGCGCTTCTTCCGCGGCGCGCCCGAGCACCTCCGGGCGGCGCGGGAGGCGGTCGCCCTGCCGGTCCTCCGCAAGGACTTCACCCTGCACGCCTACCACGTGTACGAAGCTCGGGCGCTCGGCGCGGACGCGGTCCTGCTCCTCGCGAGTCTCCTGTCCGGGCCACAGCTGCGGTCCTTGCGCGCCCTGGCGGAGGGACTGGGCATGGAGGCCCTGGTGGAGGTCCACACGGAGGAAGAAGTGGACCGGGCGCTCGAGAGCGGCGCGCGGGTGGTCGGCATCAACAACCGCGACCTGCGGACCTTCCGGGTGGACCTGGCCACCACCGAGCGCCTACGCCCCCGCATCCCGCAGGGCGTGCTGGTGGTGAGCGAGAGCGGGATCGAGACCCCGGAGGACGTCCGCCGGCTGTGGGACGCGGGGGTGCGGGCGGTGCTCGTAGGCACGGCGCTGGTCCGCAGCCCTGATCCCGCCGCGAAGCTCCGGGAGCTCACTTCGGCAGTGGAAGGAGGGAGACCGTGGAACGGGTGAAGATCCAGCCGGAAACCAAGACGGCAGCCCCACCAGTGCCGCGGGTGTTCTCCGGGATCCAGCCCACGGGGCTCATCCACGTGGGGAACTACGTGGGCGCCCTGCGTCAGTGGGCGGAGCTGCAGCGCCAGTATGAATCGTACTTCTGCATCGTGGACCTGCACGCCATCACCGTGCCCTACGAGCCCCAGGAGATGCCGCAGCGCATCCTGGAGGCCGCGGCGGCGAACCTGGCCGCGGGGATCGACCCCGAACGGTCGGTGCTGTTCGTGCAGTCCCACGTCCCGGAGCACACCGAGCTCATGTGGCTGCTGAACACCATCACCCCCGTGGGCCAGCTGGAGCGCATGACCCAGTACAAGGAGAAGGCGCGGCGGGCCAAGCACGGGGTGATGGCAGGGTTGCTGAACTACCCGGTGCTGCAGGCTGCGGACGTGCTCCTGTACAAGGCCTCCCTGGTGCCCGTGGGCGAGGACCAGCTGCAGCACATCGAGCTCATGCGGGACATCGCGGAACGCTTCAACAAGACCTTCGGGGAGACCTTCCCGCTGCCCGAGGCCCGGCTGTCCAAGGGCGCCCGCATCATGGCCCTCAACGACCCCACCAAGAAGATGAGCAAGAGCG
>BEII01000004.1 GCA_002898935.1 bacterium HR32 | reverse complement strand
GCCGCTCCTCGCCCGCGTCACCCCCTGCCCCGCCGAGCCACAGGTCCTCCGCCCAGATCTCCGGGGTCCGGGACAGGATCACCGCCCGCTCCACCGCGAACTCCAGCTCCCGCACGTTCCCGGGCCAGGAGTAGCGCCGCATCTTCCGCACCGCCTGGGGCGTGAAGCCGGTCACCGCCTTCCCGTACTTTTGGCGGTACTTTTCAAGGAAGTGCTGGGCGAGCAGGGGGATGTCCTCCACCCGCTCCCGCAGGGGCGGCAGCTCGATGGGTACCACGCTGAGGCGGTAGAACAGGTCCTCGCGGAAGCGGCCGTCCCGGATGGCCTGCCGCAGGTCCTTGTTGGTGGCTGCGATGACGCGCACGTCCACCCGCACGGGTTTGTTGCTCCCCACCCGCTCGAAGGTGCGCTCCTGCAGGACCCGGAGCAGCTTCACCTGCATGGCGGGGCTCATGTCGCCGACTTCGTCGAGGAAGATGGTGCCGCCGTCCGCGGCCTCGAACTTCCCCACGCGGCTCCCCACCGCGCTGGTGAAGGCACCCTTCTCGTGTCCGAACAGCTCCGTCTCCAGGAGCGTCTCAGGGATGGCGCCGCAGTTGATGGCCACGAAGGGTCCGTGGGCCCGCGGGCTCTGGTAGTGGATGGACCGGGCGAGGATCTCCTTGCCCGTGCCCGTCTCCCCGTAGATGAGGACCGTGGCGTCCGTGGGCGCCACCGCCGCGGCCACCCGCAGCACCTCCTGCATCTTCGGGGACGTGCCCACGATGCCCTCGAACTTGAAGCGCGCCCGCAGCTCCTCGTGCAGCTTGCGGTTCTCCTCCCGGAGCTGCTCGTGCTCCAGGGCGCGGCGGACCTTGACCACCAGCTCGTCCTTCTTGAAGGGCTTGGAGATGTAGTCGAAGGCGCCGTGCCGCATCGCCTCCACGGCCATCTCCAGGGTGGCGTACCCGGTGACGATCATCACCACCGCGCCCGGGTCCTCCCGCCGGATCTCCCGCAGGACCTCCATGCCGTCCTTCTCCGGGATCCGCACGTCCAACAGCACCAGGTCGAACTCCCCGGAGCTGGCCTTGCGCAGGCCCGTGGCGCCGTCGGAGGCGGTCTCGACCTCGAACCCCTCCTGGCGCAGGATCTGGCTCAGGAGGTTCCGGATGTTCTCCTCGTCGTCCACCACGAGGACCCGACGGCTAGCCAACGCTCAGTCCCCCGTTCGAGGATGTCCTCCCGTCTATGTGTTTCGGCCCGCTGCGGCCGAACTCCTGTGTGTTCGTCGCGAACACCTGTACGGGCCTCCGTACAGGTCGGTGCGCTGGCCGGTGTCAGTGCAGCCGTGCCGCCTCGCCCACCGCGGGCATCTCGGTTGCCCAGCTGGCCACCCGGGCGAACTGCAGCAGCGGGTGCAGGTACGTGCGGAGGAGCACGAGGGCCCGCTCGGGGCTCGCCACAGACTCCGCGGTGAGCAGGTTCCAGCGGGTCTCCACCAGCGCCGCCATCCAGAGAGCGTGCTCGGTCGTGAGAAGCCCGAGGTCCGCGAGCGGCAGGAACACCTGCCACCGCCGCATCGGCCGCTCCACCTCGTAGGTGCTGAGCATGGCCTTCGCGATGCCGGTGGCAGCTCCGGCGCCGTTGCTAAACCAGCTGACCACCTGGTTCACCCGCTCGGGATCCTTGGCGGCCTCCTCGACGTCCCGCGTACCCACCTCCACCACCGCGACGGACGCCAGCAACCTCCCCAGCCTCCAGCCCACGCGCAGGGGGTCCAGCATGCGCAGGGGCTGGCCCGCCCGCGGCCGGAAGTCCGGCACGCCATCGCCCAGCCGCCGGGCCTGCTGCAGCACCTCCCGCGCCTCCTCCAGCAAACGGTCCCGCGCGGCTTCGATCTTCGCGTGGCAGGCGCGCAGGAACCGGCCGTGGGCGTCGCGGTCGTTTTCCACTAGGAGAGTGCCCCGGCCGAGCATCTCGTAGACCACCGGGACCGCGTGCTGGTTCAGCACCGACGGCATGAGGACCCCCTGCGCCGGGCCCAGGGGGTTCTCCTCGCCCAGCCGCTCCAGGAACGCGGACACCTCGTCCTCCGAGGTCTCCGGAGGGAAGGCGAGCCCGAGCTCGATGTCGGTGTCGGGGTAGGTGCCGCCTGCGGGGTAGCGGCCGTACACGTACACCGCACACACCTCCGGGGTGCGCGAGAAGTACGCCCGGAGCTCCTCGAAGGCTCCCATCCTGGCCTCTATGCTACTGCCCGCGCCCCCGCGGCCGGAAGGTCGGGCCTGCGGGGTCTAGCTGCCATAGAGGAAATCTATCGAAGCCGTCGAACCCTCGGGGCGTGGAGCTCCAGAACCTCGAGGCGTTCCTCCACGTGGCGCGGGAGCGCAGCTTTACGCGGGCGGCCGCGGCGCTGTTCCTCACCCAGCCATCGGTCACGGCCCGCATCCAGGCCCTTGAACAGGAAATCGGGCGTCCGCTGTTCGAGCGGAGGGGCAGGACGGTCCGGCTCACGGAGGCGGGCGAGGCCTTCCTGCCGTACGCGCAGCGGGCCCTGGAGCTCGTCCAGGAGGGCGCGGAGGCGGCCCGGGAGACCGAAGGCCGCGGCACGGTCCTGGTCGGCGCCACGGTGTCCGCGGCCACTGCGCTCCTCCCTGACCTGCTGGAGACATTCCGCCGCGACCGGCCCGGCGCCCGGGTGGTGGTGCGCTACGGCCACTCCAACGAGGTCATGGAAATGCTGCGGGACGGGCTCGCGGACGTGGGCTTCGTGGTGCGGCCCCTGCACGAGCCGCTTGTGACCGTGGAGCCGCTTCTGACGGACGACATCGTGCTCATCACCCCGCCCCGACACCCGCTGGCCTCCCGCCGGCGGCTCGCTCCCCGGGACCTGGTCGGGCACACCCTGATCTCCATGCAGTGGGGCGAGGGGTTTGAGGAGTTCGAGCGGTGGCTGCAGCAGGAACTCGGGCTGCGTTCGGCCATCGAGGTGGACGGGATCCCGCTCGGCGTCATCCTCGTGTCCCGGGGGATGGGCGTGGGGTTCGCGCCGCACCGCTCCGTGGCTCCGTACGTGCGCGCGGGCATGGTGCGGGTCCGCACCGTGCGCGGCCTGCCGACCCCGCACCGGGAGGTGTTCCTGGCGCTGCGCCGGGCAGGACGGCTCTCGGGAACCGCCCAGGCCTTCGTGGACCTGGTCCGCCGGGCGTTCCGCCGCCAGGCGCAGGCTGGCTAGACCACCTCGGGAGTGGTCTACAGGATGCGCTTGCCCAGGGCGGAGGCGATGAGGCCCACCGCTAGCCGACCTGTCACGTTGTGCACGTCCAGGATGGGGTTCACCTCCACCGCCTCGAAGGAGGCCAGCAGGCCGCTGTCCGCCACGAGCTCCATGGCCAGGTGCGCCTCGCGGTACGACAGGCCTCCGGGGGAAGGCGTGCCCACCCCTGGCGCGTGTGCGGGGTCCACCGCGTCCAGGTCGAGGCTCACGTGCACGGGCGATCGCCCTCCGGAGGTGGCCACCGCCAGAGCCCGCTGCACGACCTCCGCCACCCCGTAGCGGTCCACCTCCTTCATCGTGAACACCGCGGCTCCGGAAGCCCGCAGCGCCTCCCGTTCACCGGGGTCCAACTCGCGGACGCCCACCAGGGCGCAGCGCTCAGCTGGCAGCTTGGGTGCGAACCCGCCCACACCGACCAGGGCCGGGTGGCCGAGCCCCACCAACGCGGCCAGCACCATGCCGTGCACGTTTCCGGACGGCGAGGTCTCCGGGGTGTTGAAGTCACCGTGGGCGTCCACCCACAGCACGCCCACGTCCGGGTAGCGGCCGGCCACCGCGGCCACGGTCCCGAGGCTCAGGCTGTGGTCCCCACCCAGTACCACCGGCAGGGCCCCCTCGTCGAGGATCGCCCCGACCTCGCGGTCCACCTCCTCGCACACCCGCACGATGGCTTCGGCGTAGCGTGCGCTGGCGTGGCCCTCGCTGAGGCGCTCGGCCACCGGGAAGCTCACGTTGCCGTAGTCTGCGACCTCGTACCCCAAAGCGGCCAGCTCGGACTGGAGCTGGGCGTAGCGGATGGCGCTCGGGCCCATGTCCGTACCGCGGCGGTTGGAACCCAGGTCCAGCGGCACGCCCAGCAACCCCACCCGCTTCACGGCCGGTCGTCGCGGACCCAGCCCGCCTCCTCCGACCACCGCCAGCCCGGAGACGCCTCGGGCTGGGGAGCCGGCGCTTGAGGCTCTCCTCTCGCCGCTCCTCCGCGGCGCAGCAGCTGTGCCGCGGCCACAAGCCCTGCGGCCACGAGACCTGCCACGTCCAGCAGCGGCTGGTGCAGGACCATCACCACCGCGGACGCCACAAGCAGCACGCGCTCCACGGGGTGGGCGTGGCCGAAGAAGTACCCGCTCACGCCCGCAGACAGGAACACGATCCCGGCTAGGGCGGAGAGCGCGGCGAGCACTTGCTCGGTCCACGTCCCGCTCAGCAGCAGCAGCTCGGGCGAGTACACGAACGCAAACGGCACCAGGATGGCCGCGAGCGCGTGGCGGGTGGCCTCCAGGCTCACGGGGAACGGTGCGGTGCGGGCGATGCCCGCGGCCGCGTACGCGGCCAGGGCGTCGGGCGGGGTGAGGTCCGCGATCACCCCGTAGTAGAAGATGAACATGTGCCCTGCCACCTGCGTGACCGTGACCCCGGGGGCGATCTCCGGGCCGCGGGCAGGCAGGAGCGCCTCGATGGCCGGTACGGCCAGCGCGGCCAGGATGATGTAGGTGGCGGTGGTGGGGATGCCCGACCCGACGATGGTGCAGGCCACCATGACGAGCACCAGGGTGAGGAACAGGTTCTGCTGGCCCAGGGTGGTGGTGACGGTCACCAGGGCGTTGCCGATTCCCGTCAGGGTCACGGTCCCGATGATGATCCCCACCACCGCGCAGGCCAGGGCCACCGTGAGGGCGTTGCGGGCGCCGTACTCCAGCATGCCCCACAGGTCGCGCGGGTAGTCCCGAAGCCTGCGCTCCAGGAGGCACGTGACCAGGTGCACCGCCCCGGCCAGGGCGATCGCCATGAAGGCGGCCCGGGCAGGAGAAAACCCCCGCACCAGGTACAGGACCATGACCAGCAGCGGGACGACCAGGTACCACTTCCGCAGCACGGTGCGGCGCAGGTCAGGCAGCTCCTCCCGCCGCAGCCCCCGCAGGTCCAGCCGGCGTGCCTCGAAGTGGATCATGAAGAACAGCGACACGAAGTACAGGAGTGCAGGGACCACCGCCGCCTTCACGACGGTCAGGTAGGGGACCCCCAAGAACTCCGCCATGACGAACGCGGCGGCACCCATCACCGGCGGCATGATCTGCCCGCCCACGGAGGTGGCCGCTTCTGCGGCCGCGGCGAAGCGCGGGTGGTACCCGAGGCGCTTCATGAGGGGGATGTTGAACACCCCGTCCGCCACCACGTTGGCCACGGACGAACCGGACACGGTGCCCAACAGGGCGCTGCTGAACACCGAGACCTTGGCGGGGCCACCGTGCATCCACCCCGCGAGGGCCATGGCTACCTCCACGAACATCTGCCCGAGGCCTGTGCGCTCCAGGAAGGCGCCGAGGAGCACGAACAGGAACACGTAGGTGGCGGAGACCCCGAGGGGGATCCCGAACACTCCCTCGGTGGTGTACCACATGTGCTCGATCACGCGGTCCAGCGGGAACTGGCGCACCGCGAACAGCCCGGGCACGTGCTCGCCCACGAAGGGGTACAGCAGCAGGGCCGCGGCGATGAAGGGCAGCACCCCCATCACCCGCCGCCCCGCCTCGAGGACCAGCACCAGACCCAACGCCCCCACCAGCAGGTCCTGGCGGGTGAGCTGGCCGGCCTGCAGCATGAGGCGGTCGTGGTGCACCAGCAGGTAGCCCACGCAAAACAGGCCCCCAGCCGCGAACAACACGTCCGCCCAGCCGAAGTACGGCTGGCCGGCGTACTTGCGGCGCATGGGATAGAGCAGGAAGACCAGCACGAACACGAACGCGAGGTGCACCGCCCGCTGCTTGAGGGCCAGCAGCGTCCCGAACCCCGCCGTGTACAGGTGGAACAGGGACATGGCCACCGCCACCGCGGCGGCCACGGCCGCGAAGCCCCCGACGAGCCGCCGGAAGCCGAACTCCGGGTCGGCCTGGACGAGGAGGCGCTCGACCTCCTCCACCGACTCCCGCACCCGCGCGTCCACCATCCCGACCTCCTGCGCTCCGCTCCCATGTTTCGGCCTGGCCCGGCCAGTTCCTCCGGCCCTGGAGGAGGCCCAGGTGGCCGCCGATACGTATATTGAGGGTAGAGGTCGGAACAAGGGGGAGACGGGCACCGATGACGAGTCCCTACAGCGACCACGACCTGCGGTTTTTGGCCACCACCCTGGCAGAGGCGCCGGACCAGGTGCCGGTGCTGCTCCAACAACTCCGCCGGCCGGACTTCCTGGAGGTGGCCCTGGAGGACCCGCGCCTGGTGGAGCGGATCCGCACAGACCCGGACATCACCCTGAAGATCTCCCCGCGGCTATTGTTCGCGGTCCTGCTCCGGCAGGTGGCCCGGGACGTCCGACACGCCCGGTACACGCTGGAGCGGGTGGGGCTGCGGGAGTCCGTGCCCATCTTCGATGGGCCCCGCGTGAACCAGCTGCTGGACGACGACGAGGTCCTGGACTACCTCAGCAGCATGTTGGCCTCCTTCGTACGCACGGAGACCTACGTGGTGCACGTCTGGCATCGGGGCCGCCTGCAGCGCCTGCGGTTCTCGGACCTGAGCATGGACGACATGATGCGGCTCGCCGAGCTGGTGGACGAGCCCTACCGGTTCCCCCTGCTGCGCCGGATCGCGGACATCGCCCTGTTCCTCACAGGGGTCTTCCCCGGCTACGTCCTTTCCCGGGGGACGTACGCGCGGTCCGTGCGGCCGGGCCGCGCCCTGGGCGGGGAGTGGCGCAGCCTGCGGGAGTACGAGGAGCAGGGGTCTGCGTTCTACCGGCTGGCCGCGGAGCACCGGGACGCCACGGAGTACGGGTTGCGGCGCGTGCTGGAACAGCTGTCGGACAACTTCCCCGCGGCCCGCAAGCCTCTGTCGCTGCTGGCGGACCGCTACCTGCGCTGGCAGCACCTCCAGCTGTTCTGGCAGCCGCAGTAGGGATGCGCATCTACGCCACCGCGGACCTGCACGGCAGGCCCGACCGCATCCGAGCGGTGCGGGAAGCCGTGGACCGGCTGCGGCCGGACGTCCTCGTCCTCGCGGGCGACCTGACCCACTCGGGCCGGGGCCGGGAAGCGCTGGACCTCTTGGACCTGCCGGGCCTGGTGGTCCTGGCCATCCCCGGGAACATGGACCCCTCGGACGTGGACGAGGCCATGGACCGCAGCGCTGCCCACAGGCTCCGGGGCGAGGTCTTGGAGCACCAGGGGGTTCGGTTCGCGGGCCTGGGGGCATCTCCGTGCGACGTGCTGGTGGTGCACGAGCCGCCTCAAGGGGTGCTCGACCGCGCGTGGAACGGCTCCCACATCGGGTCCAGGGCGGTCCGGGACTACGTGGAGCGCCACCGTCCGCTCGTGGTGGTGTGCGGGCACGTACACGAGTCGCCGGGCGTCGAGCGCCTGGGCCCCACCACCGTGGTGAACTGCACCATGGGGAACGACCGGTACCTGGGCGCCCTGGTGACCTGGCAGAGGCCCGAGCCGCAGGTGGAGCTGCTGCCGCGCTAGGAGAGCTCTACGCGTCTCCACCGGACCCGCCGTCGCGCTCTGCGTGCACGACGTGCAGGAGGCGGTGGACCAGGGGCGCCATGAGCACAGAGGCTGCAGCCAAGAACACGACTCCGGAAAACAGAGCGTACAAGGACGCGAACAGCTTCGCGGCGGGGGTGCGCAGGGGGTCCACCGGGCCCATGCCGCCGAGGATCATGCTGGCGTTCAAGAGGGCGTCCACCCAGGGCAGCCCGGCCACGTAGTGGTACCCGCAGACCCCCACGGCGAGGGATGCGCCCACCACCCCCGCTGCCACCAGGGCGTGAGCGGCCAGGCGCCGCAGGAACCGGCGGCGCGGGAGCACGGGGTCCCGCCGGTGCTCGTACATCCCCCGGGGTCGGGTTCGCGGGTCGCCGGGCGTTTCCTGCGCGCCGGAGTGTCCTTCGGGTATCCTGGAGCAAACGCACGGGAGGTGCGATGTTGACGAGCGGCCTTGCCCCCGCAGACGCCTACGAGTACCTCGTGCTGGCCCGCTCCAAGCTCCTGGGTTGGGTCCGGGAGCTGTCGGACGAGCAGTACGCCCGCGAGTTCCCCATCGGGCACCGCAGCGTGCGCGCCACCTTGGTGCACGTGGCCTCCGCGGAGTGGGGCTACGTGCGCAGGCTGCGGGGCGAGCCGGTCCCGCCCATCGCCGAGCGGCCCTTCTCCCGCTTCCAGACGGAGCCGTTTGGGCCCTTCGAGGGGGCGTGGGCCGACCAGGCGCAGCAGACCCGCGCGGCCCTGCAGGAGGTGCAGGACTGGTCGCGTCCGGTGGAGTACGTCTCCCGCTTCAGCGGCAGGGACCGGCGCTACCGCACCACCGCCGGTGGGCTCGCCACGCAGCTCCTGTTCCACGAGGTGCACCACCGGGCGCAGGTGATGTTCATGCTGCGCCAGATGGGCTACCCCGCGGAGAATTTGGACTACTCCGTGCTCGCGTTCGAGGTGGAGGACCTGGAGCCGTAGGGCCCTCGCGCCGTGAACCGGATCCCACGGCCCCCGCGAGCGGCCTGGACGGCCGCGGCCCTGCTCGCAGGGCTCTTTGGCACCCTCCTGGCGGTGCCCGGGTGGGCGCACGTCAAGTGGTTCACCGACCCCGCCCTGCACCCGCCGGGGGCAGTCCCGTGGGAGCGCGTGTGGCTCCTGGCTGCCGTCTCTGCCGCGGCGGTCGCCGTGGCGTGGCTCGGGGAGCGCCTGTGGCGTCGCGTGCGGCCTCCGGTGCCCCGCGACCTGCAGCTTTCGGCCGCGCGGCTCGAGCGCCTGTTCGCCCTGATGCCGGTCATCCTGGGCACCCACGCGGCGGCGGCCCTGCTGGCAAGCGGCATCCGAATGCAGCTGTTCGCGCCGAACCTCCCGCTGCCCCGCGACTTCTGGGGCGCTCTGGTGGCGCTGGCGCAGATCGTGGTAGCGCTCAGCTTCGTGTACGGGGCCTTCACGCGGGTGTTCGCGTGGCTGCTGGTGGCGCTGTTCCCCGCAGCACTCCTCCTCTTCCCGCCCCTCGACGTGGCAGAGCACCTGCACCTGCTGGGCATCGCCCTGTACCTGGCGATCCTCGGCCGCGGCCCCTACTCCCTGGACGGCGTGCTGGGCCGTCCGGTCCGCCCCTTGTTGGGCTGGGTCCCTTATGCGGTGCCGCTCCTCCGGTGGTGCACGGGGCTCGGGCTCGTGGCCCTGGCGTTCGGCGAGAAGCTGTGGAACCCGGACCTGGGCCTGGCGTTCCTGCAGCGGTATGACTTCAACTTCCTGCGGGCGTGGGGGGTGCCTGACCGCGCGTTCGTGCTCCTGGCGGGCTACGTGGAGGCGACGGTGGGCGTCCTGGTGGCCTCCGGTTTCCTCGCCCGACTGGTCATCGCGCTCGCCTGGTTCCCCTTCAACCTCACCCTGCCGTTCCTCGGGGCGGAGGAGCTGGTGGGCCACCTGCCGGTGTACGGCGTGATGGTGGTGCTGCTGGTGTGGGGCCGCGGCGAGGACCTGGGGCCGTACCTCGCGTCCGTCCGGCGCGCGGAGGAGTCCGTCTAGCCTTCACACGCCCAGGTAGGCCGCGCGCACCTGCGGGTCTTCCAGCAGCTCGCGGCCGGTGCCCGACCGGACCACGCGCCCGTTCTCCAGCACGTACCCACGGTGGGCCATCCGCAGGCTGGACCGCAGGTCCTGTTCCACCAACAGGACCGTGGTCCCCTGGCGGTTGATCTCCACGAGGGCCCGGAACACGCTCTTCGCCACCACGGGCGCCAGGCCGAGAGACGGTTCGTCCACCAGGAGCAACCTGGGGCGGGCCATGAGCGCCCGGCCCACGGCCAACATCTGCTGCTCCCCGCCCGACAGCGTCCCGGCCCGCTGGCGCTCCCGCTCCCGCAGCCTGGGAAAGAGGGCGTAGACCGACTGCAAGGTGTCTTGCACCCGCCGCCACGCCTCGGGCAGGCTGGCCGCACCCAGCAGGAGGTTGTCGCGCACGGTCAGCTCCGGGAACAGGTGGCGGCCCTCGGGTACGTGGGAGACGCCGAGCCGCACCACCGCCGCGGGCGATAGCCCGACCAAGGACCGCCCTTGGAACCAGACCTCGCCCGACTGCGGCCGCACCACCCCGGAGACCGCGCGCAGCAAGGTGGTCTTGCCGGCTCCGTTTGCCCCCACGAGGCAGACCACTTCCCCTTCGCGGACCTCCAGGCTCACGTGCCGGAGGACGGGGAGCGGCCCGTAGCCGGCGCACAGGTCAACGATCCTCAGCATCGTCCTCGGCTCCGAGGTAAGCCTCCACCACACGGGGGTCGGTTGCCACTTCGTCGAAACGGCCCTCCGCGAGCTTCTGCCCGAAGTTGACCACCACCACCCGGTCCGCCAACGCCCGCACGCTGCGCATGACGTGGTCGATGAGCAGGACGGTGGTCCCCTCGTCCCGCACGCCGCGGACCAACTGGACCGCCTCCACCGCCTCGGCGGGTGTCAGGCCGGCCAGGACCTCGTCCAACAGCAGCAGCCGCGGCCGTGTGGCCAGGGCGCGGGCCAGCTCAAGCCGCTTGAGATCCGCCACCCCGAGCCCGGCCACGGGCCGGTGCAGCACGTCCGCGAGCCCCACGCGCCGGGCCACGGCCTCGGCCTCCGACCGGGCCCGCGCCACGCTGGTGCCGTGTCCGCGGCCGAACAGGACGCCGACCACGACGTTGTCCAGCACCGTGAGCTCGGGGAAGGGCTGCATCAACTGGAAGGTGCGGCCGATCCCGACGCGGGCCCGGCGCTCGGGCGGCCAACGGGTGATGTCCACCCCGTCGAACACGACCCGGCCCGCGTCCGGACGCAGCAGGCCGGAGATCAGGTTGAACACCGTGGTCTTGCCCGCGCCGTTGGGCCCGATGAGGGCCAGCACCTCTCCAGCCTCCACGTGGAACGTGAGGCCATCCACGGCCACGAGCCCGCCGAACCGCTTGGTGAGACCCTCCACCTGCAGGATCACGCTTCCTCCGTCCCCTCGGCCACCGCGCGGCGCGCGGCGCGCCCTGCCGGGCGTGCGAGGGGGCGCCGCAGGCTCCAGCCCTGGCAAGCGCCCACCAGCCCACGGGGCAGGAAGAGGATGGCTGCGGCCAGGATCAAACCGTAGAGCAACGGGTAGCCTGCCCCCAGCCGCTCCCGCAGGAGGTCCTCCCCGCCCCGCAGCAGCACCGCACCCAGCACCGGGCCCGCCGTGGAGTACAGGCCGCCGAAAATGGGTGCCACGAGGGCGGCCACCGAGATGCCCAGGTGGAAGGACTCCAGGGGGTTGATGAACAGAAAGGCGTGCGCGTACGTGGCACCGCTCAGGCCGGCGAAGAACGCGCTCACCGCGAACGCGGCCACCTTGCACCCCACCACCGGCACGCCCAGGGCCCGGGCCACGGCCTCGTTGGTCCGCACGGCCGCGAAGGCGTACGCCCACCGGGACGCCTGCAGGGCCCTCGAGAGGGCCATCAGGGCCGCCAGCACGCCGAGGAGGAACAGGTACTGCAGGACCGTCCGGCCCCCGAACAGCGGCACGGTCACGAGGCCCGTGGCCCCCCCGGCCCAGGCGATCTGGTTCGCCGCGATGCGCAGCACCTCGGAGAACGCGAGGGTGGCGATGGCGAAGTAGATGCCGTGCAGCCGCAGCGTCACCCACCCGAGGGGGATCGCCACCGCGGCCGACGCCAGGCCACCCAGCACCACGCCCAGTGCGGGCTCCAACCCCGTGGCGCGCACCACCAGAACGCTGGTGTACGCTCCCAGGCCGTGGAAGGCCGCGTGGGCGAGGGACAGTTGCCCGGTCCTGGCCAGCAGGTCCCACGAGAGGGCCAGCACCGCGTACAGCAGCACGGTCCGCGCCTGCGCCAGGCGGTAGGGGTTCGCCTCCTCCGCCCACACGCCGAAGCCGAAGGCCCCGGCCACGAACAGCCCGCCGAGCGCCACGTCCAGCCAGAGGCGGCGGTCCCTCACCGGAACAGCCCCTGGGGACGGGCCACGAGCACCGCGAAGATGAGCACGAAGAACACGGCCTCCGACCAGCCCGTCCCGCCCGGCAGGTAGTACTCCACGAAGGCCTCCGCGAGCCCCAGCACCACGCTGGCGGGCAGCACGCCGCGCACGTTGCCGAGGCCCGCTACCACCAGGATGGCGAAGGACCGCAGGGTGAAGGACAGGCCCATGTAGGGCGACACCGCAAACTGCATCACGAGCAGCGTGCCCGCCATCCCGGCGAGCCCCGCGGACAGCGCGAACGCCAGGCGGTAGGCGTCGTCCACCTCGATGCCCACGAGGGACGCGCCTAGACGGTCCTGGGCCACCGCCTGCATGGCCTTGCCGGTCCGCGTGCGGTCCAGGACCAGGTACAGGGCCACGGTCAGCAGCGCGGCCAGGGCCGACACCACGGCCTGCGGGAGCCCCACCCGGACGGAGCCCAGCGCCACCGACAGGTGGGCGTATGGGATCGGGGCTGCCCGGTTGTCCCCGGTCCACAGCACCACCGCGAGGTTCTGCAGGGCGATCGAAAGGCCGAAGGTGAGCAGCGTCTGGTTGAGGGGAGCCGCCTGGAGCACCCTGCGGATCGCCACGTGGTACGTCACGGCGCCGAGCCCTCCCAGCGCCACCGCGCTCGCCGGCAGCGCAACAAGCGGGTCCACGTGGTAGAGGACGAACAGCCAGTACCCCAGGAAGGCGCCCAGCATCAAGAACTCGCCGTGGGCGAAGTTCACGATCCCCACCACGCCCACCGCCAGGGCGAGCCCGACCGACGTCAGGGCGTACAGCCCCGCGCGCAGGACCCCGAAGGCCAGCACCTGGAGGAACGTGTCCACCCGCGCCCGCCTGTCCTACCCCCTCTCTCCGCGACTCCGCTAGCGGCCCCAGGGCGCCGGGTACGCCAGCTTGGCCTCCGCCAGCTCCTCAGGCCAGACGGCCACCTGGCGTCCGTTCTGCCACTGGAAGGCCATCAACCGCGTGAACCCCTGGTTGCGGCCGTACAGGCTGCGCTTGAACGTAAGGCGCATGCCGATGGGGCCGTCGTACTCGGTCTGCCGCATGGCCTGCACCAGGGCCCCCAGCTCGGTGGACCGGGCGCGCTGGATGGCCTGCGCCACCGTGATCAGGTTCGTGTATGCGAGCGGCGCCCAGTAGGACGACGGCTCCTCCCGGAACCGCTCCCGGTACGCGCGGACGAACCTCTGGGAGGCCGGGTGTCGGATGGAGGGCACCCACAGGGCCATGCCCGTGATGTAGTTGCCCGCGGGCAGTTTCTCGAACCCCACGGGCCAGGACGGGGGCGAGCCCAGGATCATCTTCGGGCTGTAGCCGAGCTGCCGGGCCTGCGTGGCCATGGGGATCACGTCGTGGTCGAAGCCGACGAACAGGAAGACGTCGGCCGCCGAGCCGCGGGCCTTGGTGAGCAGCGGGGTGAGGTCGGGCGAACCCGTCTTGAACGCCTCCGCCGCCACGATCTCCAACCCGTACTGACGGGCGAAGGCCCGGGCCTCGTCCACCGCGCTGCTGCCGAAGGGGCCGTCCTCGTACGCGAGGAAGATGGTCCGGGCTCCTGTGGACCGGATGAACCGGTAGGTGGAGTCCGCGTTGTGGTACTGCCAGGGGTGGTAGTGGAAGAACCAGTCGGCGTCCGCCAGCGCCTGTTCCACCACCACGGCCGCCGCCCCGGTCCACGCCATGAGGACCGGCCGCTGCCGCGCCTGCGCGGCCACCGCGATGGACACGGAAGACTGCAGGCCGCCGATCACCGCCACCACCTGGTCGCGGGTCACGAGCTTGACGTAGGCGGCCGCGCCGGTGGGCGGGTCACCGCGGTCGTTCTCCACGATGAGCTCCACCCGACGGCCCAGCACTCCCGTCCGGTTCACCTCCTCCAGGGCCAGCTCGTACGCCTTCTGCATGAACTGGCCGCTCACACCCGCGGGACCCGTGAGCGGCACGATGGCGCCGATGCGGAGGGTGGGCGGCTGAGCACCCACCTGCGAAAGCGCGACCGCCACCACCGCCACCGCCCACGCGTACGGCCGGAAACGACTGCCCATCTCACTCCCCCCTTCCGGTTTGGTCCTCCTCCACCGCCCACGTCGGGGCGTCCTACGCGTCCTCCGAACCCCCGGCGGTCAGGAACCCGACCACCAGGGCGTTGAACTCGTCCGCGCGCTCGATGAACACCAGGTGCCCGGCGCCTTCGAAGACGTGCACCCGCCCGTTGCGCAGCCTGCGGCCCAGCAGAGCGCTGTTGGACGCCGGCAGCACGCGGTCGGCAGAACCGGCCACCACCAGGGTCGGGTGCGTCACCTCGTGCAGGCGGCCGGAGACGTCGAAGGAAGCAGCGGCCTGGAACTGCCGGGCCCACGCGTACGCCGGCTGCGGCTGCTCCACGCGCCAGTCCAGGATGCGCTCCACCTCCTCCGGGTGTGCCTCCGGGTAGCCCGGGGCGAACGCGAGCGCCATGGCTGCCCGCAGCCCCTCTCGGCCGGGGAGCGCCCGAGCGGCCAGGAGCGCGTCCAGGGTGGCCTGGGGCATGGGCTCGGCCTGGGGACCTCCGGGGGTGGTGCTGACCAGCACCAGCCGGTCCACCCGCTCCGGGTGTCGCAGCGCGAGATCGAGCGCCACCATCCCGCCCATGGACACGCCCAGCACGTGGGTCCGCCCCACGCCCGCGGCGTCCAGGACCGCCAGGGCGTCCTCCGCCAGAATCCCGATGGTGTACGGCTCGTCCGGCTTGTCGGACCTTCCCACCCCCCGGTGGTCGGGCAGGACCAGGGTGAAGTGCGCGCGCAGCGCCGGACGTTGCCGGTACCACATCCACAGCCCGTAGCCGAGGCCTTCCAGCAGCAACAGGGGCGGACCCTGGCCCTCGACCTCGTAGTACAGCTGGACTCCGTCCCGACGGGCGTACGGCACGCTAGGCCCCCAGGGAGATGCGCTCCCGCAGCGCCCGCTTGAGCACCTTGCCGGAGGCGTTGCGGGGCAGCGCGTCCACCACGGTCAAGCTCCGCGGGATCTTGTACCGCGCCAGGTAAGGCTCGCAGAACCGGAACAGGTCGTCGGCGGTGAGCTCCGCACCGGGCTTCAGCACCACCACCGCGTGCGGGACCTCTCCCCACGTGGGGTGCGGGACCCCCACCACCGCCGCCTCCGCCACCGCCGGGTGCCGGTAGAGGACCTCCTCCACCTCCGCGGGGTAGACGTTCTCTCCGCCGGAGATGATCAGGTCCTTCTTGCGGTCCACGATGTAGAAGAAGCCCTCCTCGTCCCGCCGGGCGAGGTCGCCGGTCTTGAACCACTCCCCGGAGAAGACCTCCTCGGTGGCCTCCGGACGCCGCCAGTAGCCGCTGAACAGGTTGGGGCCCCGCACCCACACCTCGCCCACGGCCCCGGGTGGAAGATCGCGGCCGTCCTCGTCCACCACCTTGGCCTCCACGTGCAGAGCAGGCTTTCCCGCGGATCCCGCCTTCCGGAAGGCGTCCTCGGCGGGGACGATCAGGCAGGTGGGCGCGGTCTCCGTGAGCCCGTAGCCCTGCTGGAACAGCCGTCCCAGGTCTCGGAACGCTTCGATCACCCGCAACGGGCACGGGGCGCCTCCACACGCGAACCGCACGCCGCGCAGGTCCGCCTGCCGGAACGCCTGGCACTCCAGCAGCATCAGGTACATGGACGGAACGCCGAACATGGCGGTCACCCGGTGCGCCAGCAACAGCCGCGTGATCTCTTCCGGCTCGAACTTGCGGGCGAGCACCGCGGTGCCGCCCACGTGCAGCGTCGGGAGCGTGTACAGCCCGATCCCGCCCGCGTGGAACAGCGGGAGCGGGTTCAGCGTCACGTCCCGGAACGTGAGGCCCACCGCGGTGCCGATGTTCACGCTGTTCCAGAACTGGCTGGCCTGCGTGAGCACCGCGCCCTTGGGGCGTCCGGTGGTCCCGGAGGTGTACAGGACGAGGAAGGGGTCTTCGGGCGCGCCCACAGGGCCGGCCGGATTCGCGGCCAAGAGCTCGTCGTACGGAAGCCCCTCGCTCGGCCCCGGCCCGCCTCCGAAGAGCACCCACGCCCGCACGCCACCCGCCTCGCGGTGGCCGCGCAGGCTCTCCGCCAGCGCGGCCAGCTCGGGGTCGGCGAACAGCACCGCGGGCTCGCTGTCCCCCACCTGGTAGGCGAGCTCTGCCGCCGCCAGCCGCCAGTTGAGCGGTACGGCCAACGCGCCGAGCCGCGCGCATGCGAACAGCACCTCCACGTACTCCATGCGGTTCGGCGCCAGGATCGCCACGCGGTCGCCCCGGCCGACTCCCAGCTCGGCGAGCCCTCCGGACAGGCACGCCACCCACTGGGCCAGCGCACCGTAGTGCACCTCGGACGCGCCTTCCACGAGTGCGGCCTTGTGCGGCCGCAGCTCACCCTGCCGTTCCAGCCAGTGCCAGATCCCCCACATCGCCCTCACCACCGGATGGCGGTCGCCGCCCACGTGTAGCCGGTCCCCGCGCTCAGGGCCACGGCCAGGTGCCCGGGGCGCAGGCGGCCCTGCCGTTCCCCTTCCCACAGCGCCACGAGGGGGTCCACCGCGGACATGTGCCCGTAGGTGTCCAGGTACACGCTCTGATCTGGCTCCAACCCCAGCGCGGAGAGGATCTGCTCGTGCATGGACCGTTTGACGTGCAGCACCGCGAGGAAGTCCAGGTCGGACAGGCTGTGGCCGCTGCGGTGGAGCGCCTCCTCGACCACGAACACGAACCGGTCCAGGCTCACGGGGTCCAACCGGCGCTTGAGGTCCGCGGGGTCCCGCACGTCCAGGAAGTGCATGCGCCGCTCGACGGTGTCGTGGGAGGCGGGGTGGACCGTGCCGCCCGCGGGGACGAACACGTCGTCCGCGAAGGAGCCGTCTGTGAGGAAGGCGGACTCCAGGACCCGGTGGCCCGCCCCGCGCTGCAGCAGGGCCGCGGCGGCGCCGTCTGCGAAGCTGAAGGCGAACCGAGACCTGGGGTTCCCGTAGTCCACCACCGTGGACTCCCGGGACGCCCCCACCAGGAGCACGTAGTGCAGGTGTGGGTCTGAGGCCAGCAGGTCGCGGCCCACCCGCAGCGCGATGGGCGCGCAGGCGCTGGTGGCCATGAGCTCGAAGGCGAAGGCGTTCTGCAGACCGAGGCGCGCTTGGATGCGGGCGGCGGCGTTCCACAGGTAGTAGTCCTTGTGGGCGCTGCCGAAGTACACCACGGCACCCTGCGCCCTGGCGTCCAGCTGCCAGACCAAGATCG
>BEII01000003.1 GCA_002898935.1 bacterium HR32 | reverse complement strand
GTCGGCCGCGCGGGCATCGCCCACGTGCTGCTGGCGGAGGAAGGGTTCGTGGCCCCGGGCGAGCTGTTCGTCGGGGCGGACTCCCACACCTGCAACCACGGCGCGCTCGGTGCCTTCGCCACGGGAGTCGGCAGCTCGGACCTGGCGGCGGCCATGGCCACCGGCCGCCTGTGGTTCCGGGTACCCCACACCCTGCGGTTCGTGTTCCGGGGTACGCTGCCCCGGTGGGTCACGGGAAAGGACCTGGTGCTGCGGGTGATCGGCGACATCGGGGTGGACGGTGCCCGCTACGCGGCCATGGAGTTCGCGGGTCCCGTGCTGCAGCAGCTGTCCATGGACGAGCGCTTCTCCATCACCAACATGGCGGTGGAGGCGGGGGCCAAGAACGGGATCATGGAGCCCGACGACGTGGTCCTGGGCTGGGTCCGGCCGCGAGCCCGGCGGCCGTTCCAGCCCGTGTACGGCGACCCGGACGCCTCGTACGCGGCCGTCTACGAGTACGACGTGACGGACATGGAGCCGGTGGTCAGCGCACCCTCCTCCCCGGGGAACGCCGTCCCCGTGCGGGAGGTGGCAGGCGTGCGGGTGGACCAGTGCTTCATCGGCACGTGCACCAACGGCCGGATCGAGGACCTGCGCCAGGCCGCCCGGGTGCTGGCCGGCCGCAAGGTGCACCCCGACGTGCGGCTCCTGGTGATCCCCGCCACCCCTCGGATCTACCGCCAGGCCCTGGAGGAGGGGCTGATCCAGGTGTTCCTGGACGCGGGCGCCGCGGTGTCCACGTCCACCTGCGGGCCGTGCATCGGCGGCCACATGGGCGTGCTGGCCGACGGCGAGGTGTGCGTGTCCACCAGCAGCCGGAACTTCATCGGCCGCATGGGCCACCGGGGCAGCAAGGTGTACCTGTCGAACGCCGCGGTGGCGGCGGCGGCCGCGGTGGCGGGCCGCCTCGTCCACCCGGACGACGTGGTCCGCGAGCCGGTGGCGGTGTGAGGAGGCTACGATGACCATCCGAGGGCGGGCCCACAAGGTGGGTGACCACATCGACACGGACCTGGTCATCGCGGGTCGCTACCTCGTCACCACCGACCCCGCGAAGCTCGCCGAGCACGTGTTCGAGGACCTGGACCCGGACCTCCGCAAGCGCATTCGGCCGGGCGACGTGGTGGTGGCGGGCGAGAACTTCGGGCAGGGGAGCTCCCGGGAGCACGCGCCCCTGGCCCTGGTGGGCGCGGGCGTCCAGGCGGTGGTGGCGGCTTCCTTCGCCCGCATCTTCTACCGGAACGCCTTCAACAACGGACTGCTCCTGCTGGAGTGCCCGGAGGCGAGCCGCGGCATCCAGGACGGAGACGAGGTGGAGGTGGATCCCGAGACCGGCAAGATCCACAACCTGACCCGTGGTGAGCGCTACCAAGCCAAGCCCCTCCCGCCCTTCATGCGGGAGTTGATCCAGGTAGGTGGGATCATCCCGTACGTCCGCCGCCGGCTGGGCCTGGAGGCCTCTTGATGCAGGTGGAGGTGTACGACACCACCCTGCGGGACGGCACCCAGGGCGCCGAGGTGGAGTTCTCCGTGGAGGACAAGCTGCGGTGCGCCCGGGCGCTGGACGACCTGGGGGTGGACTTCGTGGAGGGTGGCTGGCCGGGCAGCAACCCGCGCGACCTGGAGTTCTTCCGCCGGGCCGCGGAGTGCTCCTGGCGGCACGCCCGGGTGGTCGCGTTCGGCAGCACGCGGCGGGCGGACGTGGAGGCCCACGCGGACACCAACCTCAACGGCCTCCTGGACGCCCGCACCGAGTGGGTGGCGGTGTTCGGCAAGAGCTGGGACCTGCACGTCCGCACGGCCCTGCGCACCACCCTGGAGGAGAACCTCCGGATGATCGCGGACTCCGTGCGCTACCTGAAGGCGCAGGGCCGGCGGGTGGTGTACGACGCGGAGCACTTCTTCGACGGCTTCCGCGCCAACCCGGACTACGCCCTCGCCACCTTGCGCGCCGCGCAGGAGGCCGGCGCGGACCGGGTGGTGCTGTGCGACACCAACGGCGGCACCCTGCCGCACCAGGTCGCGCCCGTGGTCCGGAGGGTGCTGGGGGGGGTGTCCGTCCCGCTCGGGATCCACACCCACAACGACGCGGGCTGTGCAGTCGCCAACGCCCTGGAGGCAGTCCGGGCCGGGTGCCGGCACGTGCAGGGTACGGTCAACGGCTACGGCGAGCGGTGTGGGAACGCGGACCTGTGCGTGCTCGTCCCGAACCTGGTGCTCAAGCTGGGCTACGAGTGCCTGGCCCCCGACGCCCTCGGCCGGCTGCGCCACACGAGCCGGTTCGTTTCCGAACTCGCCAACCGGCCTCCGGACGACCACCAGCCCTACGTGGGGCGCAACGCGTTCGCGCACAAGGGCGGGGTGCACGTGTCCGCGGTGCGGCTGGACCCGGCCACCTACGAGCACGTGGACCCCGCGCAGGTGGGCAACCGCAGGCGCTTCGTGGTGTCCGACCTCTCAGGCCGGTCCAACATCCTCAGCAAGGCGGAGGAGCTGGGGCTTCGCCTGGACCCCACCAGCCCCGCCACCCAGCAGATCCTGGAACGGGTCAAGTGGCTGGAGTACACGGGCTACCAGTTCGAGGGCGCGGATGCTTCGTTCGAGCTCCTGGCGCGCCGGCTGCTGGGCGAGTGGGACGACGGGTTCCAGGCCGGGCCCTTCCTCGTGGTCGTCCACCGGGACGACGAACGTACCTGGGCTGAGGCCACGGTACGGGTGCAGGTGGGGGGAGTGGAGGAGCACACCGCGGCAGAGGGGAACGGGCCGGTGCACGCCCTCGACCGCGCGTTGCGCAAGGCCCTGGAGCGTTTCTACCCGGAGCTGCGCGGGATCCGCCTCGTGGACTACAAGGTGCGGGTGCTGAACGCGGAGGCGGCCACCGCGGCCCGGGTGCGCGTGTTGATCCAGACCACGGACGGCCAGGAGCGCTGGGAGACCGTGGGGGTCTCCGAGAACGTGGTGGAAGCGAGCTGGCTCGCGCTCGTGGACAGCGTGAGCTACGCGCTGTGGCGGTCGCGGGGTGGACCGCGGCACGCCGCGGTGCCCGCGGCCGCAGACTGAGGAGGGCGAGATGGACGAGCGGATGGACCTGGAGGCGGAGATCGCGGCCCTGCTGCAGGCACACGCACCGCAGGAGGACGCGGACCGCTGGACCCTCGCCTGCATCCAGGAGATCTACTAGTCGCCCGGTGGACGCCCGCGTCCTGATCCTTCCGGGCGACGGCGTCGGCCCCGAGGTGGTGGCGGAGGCCGTACGGGTGTTGGACGCCGTGGCGGCGCGGTACGGCCACCGGTTCACGTACCGCACGGAGGCCGTCGGCGGGGAGGCCCTGGACGCCTTCGGAACCCCGCTCCCGGCGCAGAGCCTGCAGGCGGCCCGGGAGGCGGACGCGGTACTTTTGGGCGCGGTCGGGGGCCCGCGCTGGGACCACGCGCCCGTCCGTCCTGAGGCCGGGCTCCTCATGCTCCGCTACGAGCTCGGGCTGTACGCCAACCTGAGGCCCGCGGTCCTGCTGGAGGGGCTCGAATCCGCCTCGCCCCTGCGGCCGGAGGTGGTGCGCGGCACAGACTTCCTCATCGTCCGGGAGCTCACCGGCGGGCTGTACTTCGGCAAACCGAAGGAGCGGGACAGCCGGCGCGCGGTGGACACCCTCACCTACACCGCGGAGGAGGTGGAGCGGGTGGCCCGGGTGGCGTTCCAGGCTGCCAGGGGACGCAGGCGGCTGGTGCACTCGGTGGACAAGGCTAACGTGCTCGAGAGCTCCCGGCTGTGGCGCGAGGTGGTGGACCGGACCGCGCGGGAGTTCCCGGACGTCACACTCCAGCACATGCTGGTGGACACCTGCGCCATGCAGCTGGTCCGCGCGCCCGCCTCCTTTGACGTGATCGTCACCGAGAACACCTTCGGCGACATCCTGAGCGACGAGGCGGCGGCCGTCGTGGGCTCCATCGGGCTGCTGCCCTCCGCGAGCCTGGGCGACCGGCCCCCATTCCTGTACGAACCGGTGCACGGGTCCGCCCCCGACATCGCGGGCCGGGGAGTTGCCAACCCCCTCGGCACCATCCTCAGCGCGGCCCTCATGCTCCGGTACTCCTTCCGGCTGGAAGAGGAAGCGCGGGCGGTGGAGGAAGCTGTCCGGGAGGTGGTACGGGAAGGGGTGCGGACTCCGGACCTCGGCGGGCGGGCGCGCACCGAGGACGTGGGGGTCGCGGTCGCCGACCGCCTGCGCCGAAGGGATTCCTGACGTCCCCACAGAACAGGTTCCCCGCGACACCGCAGAAGAGGGGGGAGGGGGATGGTGGACGGACGCCGTATCACCCGCCGGCGGTTCCTGCAGGACAGCGCCCGGGCGGCTTCGGCGCTCGCGCTAACCGCGTGGGGGCTGGAGGGCGCACGGGGGACAGCCTCGGCACAGGAGCTCTCGTTCCCCGTGGAGCGGGGTGCGAGCCTGCGCGTCTTGCGGTGGTCGCAGTTCGTGACCACCGACCGGCCGATCTTCGAGCAGAACGCGGCCCGCTTCACCCAGCGCACGGGAGTCCCCGTGCGGGTGGAGTACGAGACGTGGACAGACGTGCAGCCGAAGGCCGCGGCTGCCGCGAACGTGGGCAGCGGCCCGGACATCGTCATCGGCTTCTTCGACGAACCCCACCTGTGGGCGGACAAGCTGGTGCCCGTGACCGACCTGGCGCAGTACCTGGGGAGGAAGTACGGTGGGTGGTTTGACGTCTGCCCGCAGTATGGGTACAGCCCGCAGCGCAACGCGTGGATCGCCACCCCCATCGGGGCGCCCGGGGTGGCGATCAACTACCGCGTCTCGTGGGTCCGGGAGGCGGGCTTCGACCCGGACCCCGCGCGGTTTCCCAGGACCACGGACGAGTTCCTGCGGCTGTGCCGGGCCCTGCGGGCGCGCGGCCACCCCACGGGTTTTGCCCTCGGCAAGGCCGTGGGGGACGGGAACACCTGGGTGCACTGGTGCCTGTGGGCCTTCGGCGGCCGCGTGCTGGCGCCGGACAACAGAACCCTCACCATCAACTCCCCGGAGACCGCCAACGCCCTGGAGTACGCCCGGGCCCTGTACGAGACCATGATCCCCGGGGTCGCGGGCTGGCTGGACCCGCACAACAACCGGGCCTTCCTGGCGGGGGAGATCTCCCTGACGAACAACGGGATCAGCATCTACTTCGCTGCGAAGAACGACTTCCCCGAGATTGCCCAGGACATGAACCACGCCGTCTTCCCGGTGGGGCCCGTAGGCCGCCCCACGGAGCTGCACCTCTTCAGCCAGGCGTACATCTTCAGCTACACGCGCTATCCCAACGCGGCCAAGGAGTTCCTGCGGTGGATCATGGAGGACACCCAGTACGCGCGGTGGATCAACGGCATGCTGGGGTACGTCTCCCACCCGCTGCGGGCGTACACCAACCTGACCGTGTGGCGGTCCGACCCCAAGGCGTTGCCCTTCCGGGACGCGGTGGCCCGCATGCTCCCGCACTCGTACGCGGGACGGCCCGGGCCGGAGGCCGCCCGGGCTATGGCGGAGTTCGTGGTGGTGGACATGTTCGCGGACGCCTGCACGGGCCGGCGCAGCGTGCGGGACGCCATCCGGGCCGCGGAGGACCGGCTCCGCCGGATCTACCGGTCCTAGATGTCCGAAGGGCGTTCGCGACCGAGGTGACCGGGTTCCCAGGGGTCGCGCCAGCGTCCCTGGGAGCGGCGCAAAGCCGTAGGAGGCAGCAGGGAGGGACGGTGGAGGCAGGTCTCCCCCACGCGGCCCGCGGGCGGGCGGCGCGGCTGGGTGCGCTCGTGGAAAGCCGTGAGGTGCTCGGCTGGGCCCTCGTCACGCCCGCCCTGGCGCTGTTGCTGGTCTTCCTGGCGTACCCGTTCCTCCTGGGCCTTTGGCTGAGCCTCACGGACAGCCGGATCGCGGACCCTGGCCGGTTCGTGGGGCTTGAGAACTTCCGCTACCTCGTCGGCGACGCCGTGTTCCGTCTGGCGGTGTTCAACACCCTGCTCTACGCGGGCGTGGCGGTGGCCCTGAAGTTCGTCCTGGGGTTCGCCTTGGCGCTGCTGGTGAACCGGCAGTTCTGGGGCAAGCGCTTCGTGCGCGCGGCCATGCTGCTGCCGTGGATCGTCCCCACCTCGCTTTCGGCTCTGGTCTTCTACTGGATCTACGACAGCCAGTTCAGTGTCCTCACGTGGGCCCTCCGGGCCCTCGGCCTGGTCTCGAGACCCATCAACTATCTGGGAGACCCGGACCTGGCCCGGGCGTCGCTCATCGCCGCCAACGTGTGGCGGGGTGTCCCGTTCTTCGCCATCGGGCTGCTGGCTGGCCTCCAGACGGTCCCCCGGGAGCTGTACGAAGCCGCGCAGATGGACGGCGCTGGCCGCTGGGCCCAGTTCCGCTTCGTCACCTGGCCCCTCGTGCTCCCTGTCTCCGTGGTGGTCACGGTGTTCAGCACCATCATGACGGTGGGTGACTTCCAGCTGATCTGGATCGTGACCAAGGGAGGTCCCGCGAACGCCACGCACCTTTTCGGCACCCTGGCCTACCAACGGGCGATCCAGGGAGGCTTCCTCGGGGAAGGTGCGGCGGTGGCGGTGTTCGTGCTGCCGGTCCTAGTGGCCTGCGTGGCCCTGGCGTACCGCACCCTGCGACGGGAGGACTGAAGTGCGCGGGGTGGCACGCCTCGTCGGCTTCCACCTGCCCCTAGGGGCGTTCCTGCTGTTCCTGCTCTTCCCCTTCTACTGGATGCTGGTCACGGCTCTGAAGCCGAACCGCGACCTGTACAACCTCAGCCTCAACCCTCTGTGGACCTGGTCTCCAACCCTCGACCACCTGCACAGGCTGCTCTGGGACACCCACTTCCTGCTGTGGACGCGGAACACCCTGGGGATCTCCCTCGGGGCCACGGCCCTCTCCCTGGCCACGGGCCTGCTGGCGGCGTACGCGATCGGCCGCCTGCGGTTCCGGGGCTCGGGGCTGCTCGGCATCGCCATCTTCCTGACCTACCTGGTCCCGCCCGTGATCCTGTTCGTACCGCTGAGCCGCATCGTGTCCGCCCTGGGGCTGTGGGACCGGCCGGCGGCGCTGGTCCTCACCTACCCGACCTTCCTCGTACCCTTCTGCGTGTGGCTGCTGCTCGGCTACTTCCGCACCATCCCCCAGGAGCTGGAGGACTGCGCCCGGGTGGACGGCGCCAGCCGCTTCCAGGTGATGCGGTACGTCACGTTCCCGCTGGCCTTACCGGGCATCCTGTCGTGTCTGATTTTCGCCTTCACGCTCTCGTGGAACGAGTACCTGTACGCCCTGGTATTCTTGTCCTCGACGGACCAGAAGACGGTCCCGGTGGGGCTCGCCACGGAGCTCGTCACCGGAGACGTGTTCCAGTGGGGCCCGCTCATGGCCGGCGCCCTCCTGGGCTCGGTCCCGGTCGCGCTGGTGTACTCGCTGTTCGTGGAGCACTACGTGGCAGCCCTCACGGGCGCGCTCAAGGAGTAGGGAGGCGAGGCGATGCGCAGCGACGCGATGAAGTCCGGAGTGCCCAGGTCCCCTGCACGGGCCATGCTGAGGGCTGTGGGGCTACAGGACGAGGACTTCCACCTCCCATTCGTGGGGGTCGTCAACACGTGGACGGACGGTATGCCGTGCAACGTCCACCTGCGGGAGCTGGCGCGGGAGCTCCGGGCCGGGCTCCGGGAGGCCGGGGTGTTGGGCTTCGAGTTCGGCGCCCCGTCGGTGAACGACGCCATGGCCATGGGCACGGAGGGGATGCGGGCCAGCCTGGTGAGCCGGGAGGTGATCGCGGACGCGGTGGAGGTGGTGGCCCAGGGTTACCTCTACGACGGCATGGCGGTGCTCGTGGGGTGCGACAAGACCATCCCGGGAGGCGCCATGGGGGTCGTGCGGAGCGGGGTACCCGGGATCGTCCTGTACGGGGGGACTGTGGCGCCGGGAGTGCTGGACGGCCGCAAGCTCACCATCGTGGATCCCTTTGAGGCCGTCGGACGTTACAGCGCCGGCCAGATGACCCGCGAGGAGTTCGAGGCGGTGGAGCGCCACGCGGTCCCGGGACCCGGGGCGTGTGGGGGGCAGTACACCGCGAACACCATGGCGCTCGTCCTGGAAGCCTTGGGGCTTTCGCCGGTGGGCTACAACGGCATCCCGGCCACCGCGCCCGAAAAGCGCGAGGCCACGCGGCGCGCAGGTGCTGTCCTCGCGGACGCCATCCGCGCGGGCCGGACTCCGAGGGACTTCCTGACCCGCCAGTCGTTCCTCAACGCGGTGGCCACGGTGGCTGCCACGGGCGGCTCCACGAACGCGGTGCTGCATTTGCTGGCCCTGGCGTACGAGGCGGGGGTGAAGCTGGAGCTGGACGACTTCGACCGCGTGTCGCGCAAGACCCCGGTGATCGCGGACCTGAGGCCGTGGGGCACGTACACCGCGTGGGAGCTGTACGAAGCGGGCGGGACGCCCCTGGTGTTCCGCAGGATCCTGGAGGCCGGGCTGCTGGACGGAGACCAGAAGACCGTCACCGGGCGGACGCTCGCAGAGGAAGTGGCCGGGGCTCAGGAAGCCTCAGGTCAGCGGGTGGTGTGGTCCGCGCAGGACCCGGTGAAGCCACACGGCGGGCTCGTGGTGCTGCGGGGTTCGCTGGCGCCGGACGGGGCGGTCCTCAAGGTCGCGGGGACGGAACGGACCTTCTTCCGGGGCCCTGCGCGGGTCTTCGACGGCGAGGCGGCTGCCCTACGGGCAGTCCTGGAAGGCCAGGTGGCGGCCGGCGACGTGGTGGTGATCCGTTACGAGGGACCCCGCGGCGCTCCCGGGATGCCGGAGATGCTGTCGGTCACCGCGGCCCTCGTGGGCCGGGGTCTGGGTCCGGACGTGGCCCTGGTGACGGACGGCCGGTTCTCCGGTGGCACGCGCGGGCTCATGGTCGGTCACGTCTGCCCTGAGGCACAGGTGGGAGGTCCCATCGCGCTCGTGCGGGACGGCGACGTGGTGGTGGTGGACGTCGAGGCACGGCGGCTGGACCTGGAGGTCTCACAGGAAGAGCTGCAGCGGCGCCGGGCGGATTTCCGTCCGCCCGCTCCCCGCTACCGGACGGGCGTGTTCGCCCGCTACGCGGCCTGGGTGAGCTCCGCCTCCGAGGGCGCCGTCCTGCGGGCTTCCGTCTAACGCCACCCGTACAGCATCCAGTACACGGCCCAGCCGCTGGCGGCCACGTACAGCCACAGGGGGAGGGTGACGCGGGCGATGCGGCGGTGCGCGTCGAACCGGCCTCGAAGCGCGCGGCCCAGGGTCACGAGCACCATGGGGGCGAGGGCGGTGGCCAGCGCCACGTGGGTGGAGAGGACCACGAGGTAGAGCGCCCGGGCCCACCCGGTGCCCTGGAACGGCGTGGACCCCACGAGCGCCCACCGGACCCCGTAGACCACGAGGAAGGCGGCCGCGAAGGCCGTGGCCACGAGCATGCACCGGCGGTGCCAGTCGACCCGCCGCGCCCGGATGGAAGCGTAGCCCGCCAGCACCGCGAGCCCGCTCACCAGGATGAGGCCTGTGTTGAGCGGCGCGAGCCACGCGAGCTGAGAGGAAGGGACGGTCGCTTCCATGGAGCGGATGCTATAATGGTACTGGATCTCCGACGTCAAAGGACAATCCGGTTCCCTGGACACGCCGAGCCCGCGGGACCACGGGCTGTCGGAAGGAGGTGGTAACGTGACCGCTCCGCGTGTACCCCAGGCAACCCGCAACGGTTGGAACTCCCTCCGGGAGCCCCTGACCGTGGCCATGGTTTCGACCTACCCACCACGGGAGTGTGGGCTCGCCACCTTCACCCGCGACCTCTCCCGCGCCCTGCGCGAGGCTGGGGTGCGGACGTGGATCGTGGCCATGGACGAGGAGGGGGCAGGCTACGCGTACGGGCCGGAGGTACGGCTTCAGATCCACGAGGACGCGGTGGAGGAGTACCACGCGGCCGCACAGGCCGTGAACCGCAGCGACGCGCAGGTGGTCAACCTGCAACACGAGTTCGGGATCTTCGGGGGAGAGTGGGGAGAGTACGTGCTGGAGTTCGTGGACCGCTTGGACCGGCCCTTGGTGCTCACCTTGCACACCGTCCTTCCGGACCCGCCCGCCCCCGCACGGCGGATCGTCCGCGCTCTGTGCCGGCGGTCGGTGGCGGTGGTCGTCATGAGCCCTTCGGCCGTGGACCTTTGGAGTCCCGGTACGGTGTCCCACGGGCCAGGGTGCACCTGGTGTGGCACGGGGTCCCCGCCATCGAGCCCGTACCGAAGGACGAAGCGAAGCGTCGGTTGGGCCTGGAGGGCCACCTGGTGCTCTCCACCTTCGGGCTGGTGAGCCCGAGCAAGGGGATCGAGGATGTGCTGGACGCGCTGCCGTCGGTCGTTTCACAGCACCCGCAGGTGAAGTACCTGGTTCTGGGCGAGACCCACCCGAACGTCCGGCGCAGGGAGGGGGAGTGGTACCGCAACATGCTGCTGGAGAAGGTGCGGAAGCTGGGGCTCGGGCGCCACGTGCGGTTCGAGAACCGGTTCCTGCGGGACGAGGAGATCGTCGCCTACCTCCAGGCCACGGACGTGTACGTGACCCCGTACCACAACCCGGACCAGATCGTGAGCGGGACCCTCTCGTGGGCGGTCGCGGCAGGCTGCGCGGTGGTTTCCACGCCTTACCGGTACGCGGCGGACCTGCTGTCGGACGGCCGGGGCGTGCTCGTGCCCTTCCGCGACCCGGCGGCGCTCGGCCGCGCCCTCTCGGAGCTGCTGGCAGACCCTTAGCGCCGCGCCCGGCTCGGTGAGCGCGCGTACGCAGCGGGCCTGGCCATGCGGTGGCCAAGGGTGGCGGCCCGTTACGCGGCCCTGTTCGAGGCAGCGCTAGAGCAGGCGGCCACCGGGGCCGCGGTCTAGCCCTGGAGGGGCTTCCCATGGTGACGCCAGCGGCCCCGCCAGCCCGCGTACGCCTCCGGCTGGACCACCTGCGCCGGATGACGGACAGCTTCGGGCTCGTGCAGTTCTCCCGTGGCCCGCACCCCGACCGCAGCACCGGGTACACCGCGGACGACAACGCGCGGGCCCTCGTGGTGGCTGCCCGGCTGGGGGCTGCTGACCTCGCGGAGGTGTACCTGAGGTTTCTTGAGCGCAGCGCGGGCACAGACGGGTGGTTCCACAACGTCTGGACGGGCGAGCGCGCACCGGCCCCCGACGGTCGGTCCGAGGACTGCCAGGGGCGCTGCCTCTGGGCGCTGGCGGAGGCGGCCAGCTCAGGCCTCCCCGAGGGCTTGCGGTCGCGGGCCGGAGGGCTGCTCGGGCGTGCCCTGCCGACCGCGCTTGAGCTCCGCAGCGCTCGGGGCAGGGCCAACGCGCTGCTGGGACTCTCCCGCCTGGAGGAAGACGGCCTCCTGGAGGCGGTGGCAGAGGCGCTGTGCGCACAGCTGGAGGCCGCGCCCGACGACTGGCCGTGGCCGGAGCCTGTCCTCACGTACGAGCTGGCCCGGGTTCCGCACGGCTTACTGCGCGCTGGCCGCGCGGGCCAGGCCCGGTGGCGGAGGGCTGCGCTACGCACCCTCGACTTCCTGCTGGACGTGGTGTTGGAAGACGGTGTGCTGGTGCCGGTGGGAAACCGCGGCTGGTACCCGCGGGGCGGGCAGAAGGCCCGGTGGGACCAGCAGCCCGTGGACCCCGGGGCCTTCGTGGAAGCTTGCGTGGAAGCGTACCGGAGCACAGCGCAGGTCCGGTACCGGGAGGCGGCGCGGGTGGCGTGGTCTTGGTTCTGGGGCCGCAACCTGGCGGGTGCGGTGCTGGTGAGCCCGGACGGCGCCTGCCGGGACGGCTTGGGGCCGGACGGCGCGAGCGAAAACCGGGGTGCTGAGGCGTGCCTGGCCTTCCTGCTCGCACAGCTGGCGTGGGAGTCCCTGGAGGAGTAGGGGTGCGGGTGGCGATCCTGGCACCGGTGGCCTGGCGGGTCCCGCCCCGCCACTACGGAGGGTGGGAGCAGGCGGTCTCCAACCTGACGGAGGCGCTGGTGCGCCTGGGTCTGGACGTCACCCTGTTCGCCACCGCGGACTCCGTGACCTCTGCCGAACTCAAGAGCGTCATCCCGCGGCCGTTGCAGGAGGATCCCGAGCTCAGGAGAGCCAGCCGGGCCCACGAGATCCTCCACGCCGTGTTCTGCCTGGAACAGTCGGAGGCGTTTGACGTGGTGCACAGTCACGCGGGTTCCTTCGTGGTGGGCTACGCGCCGTTCGTCCGGACTCCCTTGGTGGTCACCCTGCACGGGTCGGGTGCGGAACCCGACAGCCAGGTCCTGTACCGCCGCTTCCGCTCCCTCCCGTACGTGGCCATCAGCGAGGCGGAGCGGCGGCTCCTACCGGATCTCAACTACGTCGCCACCATCCACCACGGTGTAGAGGTGGAGCGGTTCCCCTTCGCGGCCGAGCACGGCGACTACCTGCTGTTCGTCGGGCGCCTGGCGAGGGTCAAGGGCGTGCACCACGCCATCGCGGTGGCGCGGCGGACCGGGATTCCCTTGGTGCTGGCCGGCATCGTCCCGCCGGAGGAGCAGGCGTACTTCGCGCGGGAGGTGGAACCACACCTGGACGGGAGCCTCGTGCGCTTCATCGGGCCTGTGGACGGCGAGCGGAGGGACCGACTTTGCTGTGGTGCGCTCGCCCTCCTGCACCTGGTGGAGTACGAGGAGTCGTTCGGGCTCACGATGATCGAGGCCATGGCCTGTGGCCTTCCGGTGATTGGCACCCGGCGCGGGTCCGTGCCCGAGGTGGTGGCGCACGGCCGGACAGGATTCGTGGTGGACGGGGTGGACGGGGCGGTGGAGGCGGTGGGCCGGATCCGAAGCCTCTCCCGGGAAGCGTGCCGCGCGTGGGTGGCCGAACGGTTCCACGCGCGACGCATGGCGCAAGCGCACGCCCGCGTGTACGAGCGGGTCGTACGGGAAGCCAGGGCGCGGGCGTAGCCGTCTAACCCAGGCGCTCCGTGTGCCAGGCCGCAGTGCACGGCGGCCCCGCCGTGTAGTGCATCACGAGCCCGTCCAGGTCCATCAGGACGGCGAAGACCGTCTCCAGGCGCTCCTCCTCCGGGAGTTGGGGGTTGGGGTGGCGGCAGACGGAGTCGGGGTAGCCCTCATGGTCCCGGAGGATGGCCTTGAGGTCCTCGAGGGCCAGCGGTCCCTGACGCCCGTACTCTTGCAGTAGGTCCTCCATCCGGCGGCACCGCAAGTAGGTGGAGCGCCGCTCCTCGCGCAGGGGCTGCCAGATCCGGAGTGCATCGGCCCGCAGGAAGTGGTTCGCGTGGGCGAGCAATCCCCCGCTCGGCGGGATCGCGGTGCATCCCGCCGGGGAGGTCTCGATGTCCACGACGGACTCACCGCTTGCCCCCTGGCCGACGAGGAAGTTGGCGGAGCAGCCGTGCGTGCCCGAGGTGGCGTGGGCCACGGCCTCAAAGAGGGTGCGGCTGCGGAGAATCCGACTGGTCCGCAGGTGGAAGGGGGTCCCGAGCCGGCTCCAGTCGTCCAGGTGGCTCAACAGGCCGTTGATCACGAGGCCCACGCCCGCGCTATTGAAGCCGATCTTCCCGCCGACGATCCCCGCCTCGGTGAACGTGAGGGTCTGCAAGCCCCCCTCCTCGGTCCGCAGGAGGGCACCCCGCACACCGGGGATCCAGTCCCAGGTCTGGCCGATCCACAGGTGGCCGTCGGCCGTCGCCTCACGCGTCGCGGCAAACGCCGTGCACCCTCCTCGGGCCTCGGCGACCCCGATGGCGGAGTAGGCGCTGTAGAGGATCTCGTAGCGGGCATTCAGCATCGCGACCTCCAGCAGCGTCCGCCCGCTCCCCTCGGAGATGCCGGCCATCGCCTCGGTATAGTCAGGGTCCTCGCGCCGGAACACCTCCAGGTAAGCGGCTGCCCGCCGCTCGACCTCCGCAGCTGGGAGTTGGCCGTCGGTCTGGAAGCGGTGGAGGTAGAGGTCCACGTTGTGGCAAACCGCCTCCCGCAGGGCCTCGCCGTGCTGTTGCCCCTGCTGGCGCGGGGTCCCCCGCAGGGAGAGGACGGGCAGAGGCGGGCTCACGACCCCACCTCCTTGAGGAGCCTCTCGAAGCCGATCCATGCGGGTTGGCGGACGAACCCGAGCCGCTCGTTGATGTGGAGCATGGGGGTGTTCAGGGCGTCGTTCCACGTGCGGATCTCGCGGTAGCCGTGGCTCTTGGCGTAGGCGACGGTCCGGAGCTTGAGGGCCAGTGCGAGTCCCCTGGCGCGGAAGGCGCGCCGCGTCCCCGTAATGCCCTGGTAGAGCACCTTGGGGAGGTGCTGGCTGCGGAAGAGGTTGCTGTGGGCTACGTACCGGTCGCCGTCTACGACCACGAAGTCGGCTTCAGGGATCCAGTTGGGGTTTTCGAGGAGGCCCGCTCTCCAGTGCTGGAGGTCAGGGGGCGTGTAGTCCCCCATGCGCGGGATGTCGGCCTCTACCTCGAGGTCGAGGTCGTAGAGCTTCACCTCCCAGTCGGGGTCGCGCTCCCGCTCCTCGGCCACCGTCGTCACTCGTAATCCCCGCACGGCCTCTTCCGCCCTTGCCTGAAAGGGAGTGGGGTCGAAGGTTTCGACCGCTAAGCGCGACTCCCACGTGCGCCTCCGCTCCACGAACCCGCGGTCCAGCAGGAACCGCACGCTCCGGGTGGAGGTCTCCCGGGCTCCAGCCCACAGGACGACGGGGTTGAGCGGTTCCAACTCCTGGAGGAGCGCCTCGTAGAGCCGGGCGCCGACCCCCCGGCCCTGGACCTCCGGGTGCACCCCCAGGTCCACGAAGAACTTGCGGGGGTGGTACTCGGAGACCTTGTGGCGGAACTCTGCCCAGCCCACGAGCCGGCCCGCGTGCTCGGCGACCAGGCGGTGGAGCCTGAAGCGGCCCCAAAAGCGCCTGTCCCCGTGGCGCACTTCCTCCTCGGTGCGGGGGTAGTCGGGGTGGATGGCGTTCATCACCGCGACCAGGGCGGGGTAGTCCTCGTCCTGGAAGGGCCGGACGTTCAGGTGGAGTGCTGGCACGGTCGCGCCTCCCAGAGAGGAGCCTCCCTCTCATCTGTCCCCCGGCTGGGTCTACACAAGGCGTGTTGCCGCGCCGTTCAAGGACCTTGCGGGCGGCCAGCAGGGGTGGCCGCAGAAGGATGCTGGGTGTGGGGCCCTAGAGCTTGCCTCGGCGAGCCCTTTCCCCGTCCTTGCGGCTGCGCAGGGAGACCTCCCGCGCCCACGCCCACATGCGCTCCCGGGGTACCGTGGCGAGGCACACCACGCTGTCCGCAGCACCGTAGTATACGAGGATCTGGCCGCGGTAGTCCACGGCACCGCAGGAGAACACCACGTTGGGCACGAGACCGGCCTTCTCGTACGGTTCCTCCGGCTCCAAAATGGGCTCGTCCGACCGACCGAGGACGCGGCGTGGGTCCTCGAGGTCCAGCAAGGCGACACCCAGCCTGTACGTCCTCGCCTCGTCCACCCCGTGGTAGATCAGCAGCCAGCCATAGGGGGTGGGCAGGGGCGGGCCCGCGATGCCGATGCGGTTGCTGTCCCACGTCCCGGGTCGGACCCGGAGGATGGGCCCGTAGTTGTGCCAGTGGTGCAGGTCGCGGGAGACCCCCAGGTGGATCTCCGGGAAGATCCGGTGCAGCAGCAGGTACCGGCCGCCGAACTTCCGGGGGAACAGGGCGCCGTTCTTGTTGTCCCAGTTCCGGAACGCGATAGCCCGGCGCCGGAAGTTCCGGAAGTCGCGGGTGGTAGCGATGGCGATGCGCGTGCGCCACGGCACCCCGTCGCCGAAGGGCGTCGGCCGCTTGGACACCCGCGGCTTGAGGGCCGGGTACAGGGACGCCGCCGTGTAACAGAGGTAGTAGACGTCGCCCATCCGGGTCACCCGCGGGTCCTCCACGCCGAGCCGTTCCCACGGGTTGTCGATGGCGGGCTCGAACACCGGGCGAGGGCTGCGCTCCTGGACCGTGACCCCGTCCTCGGCCAGGACCGCGAGCCCGAGGCGGGAGATCCAGTCCATGCCCTGAGCCCGGTACAGCAGGTGCACCCGGCCGCGGTAGACGGCAGCGGCCGCGTTGTACACCCAACGGTTCTCCCACCAGTTGTCGGTCGGGGTCAGGATGGGGTTGGCCGGGTGCCGCTGCAGGCGCGGGGCGGCCAGAACCACGGCTCGCTCTTCGGTTGCGGTCGGCATCGCGTTCGCTCCGGTTCGCGCGTGTGGTGCGCGGTCTGCATGCTCGAACCCACCAAGATATGAGCATAGCGCATGCCGCAAGCGAAGTCGTGAAACCGCCCGGGCGGAGCCGGCCCAGGGCAAGACCGGGTCCTTGGGGGACATCGCATAATGTTCGTTATGTCAACTTGGGTTCCAGGAACCGCTCGCGGGTCGCCCGGTACCGGTCCACCTGCCGGGCTACCTCCCCCTCACCCCACCCCAGCTCCCGGGCCATGAGCCGAGCCACCTCCTCCGCGGCACGGTCCGCAGCTTCCACGTCGGTCACCGCGAGCCGGGTCCGCAGGTACAGGCAGTCCACCAGGGACACCAGCTGCTCGTGCCGGCAGGCGTACGCGACCTCCGCCTTCAGGTGCGGGAAGCCCTCCAGGAGGCGTCCGCACAGCTCCGGTTCCGCCCGCGCCAAGGCCACCACCTCCGCGGCCAGGCTGCCGTAGGTGCCGAGGAGGTGCTCCCGCTGGTCCGGTTCCAAGTCGGCCAACGCGGCCGCGGCCTCCTCCAGCCCGTCCGCGCCGGCCAGGCGGATGCGGTGGGTCCGGGATCCGACCCGGGAGCCGTCCCGGCGGACGACCTCGTCCACAGCGTCCGCCGCCATGCTGCGGTAGGTGGTGAGCTTCCCTCCCGTCACGGTCACCAGCCCGCCCCCGGAGACGACGACCAGGTGGTCCCGGGACAGGGAGGCCGTGGAGCCTTCCGCCCGCGCCACGAGCGGCCGCACCCCCGCGTACGCCGCGGTCACGTCTTCCCAACGCAGGGGACGGTCGAGGTAACGGCTGGCGTGGTCGAGCAGGTACCGGACCTCAGCTTCCGAAGGTGCCGGCCACTCTAGGTCACCCGCGTACGGCTCGTCGGTGGTCCCCAGCCCGAACCGGTCCCCCCAGGGCACGAGGAACGCCAGCCGCCCGTCGTCGGTCTCGGGGACCACGACCGCACAGGACGCCCGCACCACACCCGGCCGCAGCACCAGGTGGACTCCCTTGCTGTGCTGCAGGCGGAAAGGCGGCGCGCCGGCCAGGGCCGCAACCCGCTCGGCCCACGCGCCGGTCGCGTTCACGACCGCACGGGCAGGGACCTCGAGGCTCCTCCCGGTGAGGCGGTCCACCACACCCGCGCCGGCCACGCGGCCCCGCGAACGCAGCAGGCCTGCCACCTCGGCGTAGTTGACGGTGACCGCCCCGAACGCCCTCGCGGTGGCGAGCACCGCGTGGGTCAGCCGCACTTCGTCGGTCTTGGCGTCGAAGTACAGGAACGCCTTGCGGAGCCCCTCGGTGCGAAGCCCGGGCGCGAGCCGCGCGACCTCCCGCAGCGGGAGCGGCCGGTGCCGCAGGGCCGGGTCCCGGCTGAACGCGTCGTAAAGCCAGAGCCCGAACCGCACCCCCCACCCCGCGAAGGGGCGTGCCACCGCAGGCAGGCGCACGCCGAGCGGAGCTTTCAGACCGCGGTACAGCGGCACCACGAACCCGAGAGGCCGGACCAGGTGCGGCGCCAGGCGCAGGAGCAGCCGGCGCTCCCGCAGGGCCTCCCGCACCAGCCCCAGGTGGCCCTGAGGCAGGTAGCGGATCCCGCCGTGCACCAGACGGGTCGACCGGCTGCTGGTCCCTGAGGCGTAGTCCGCGCGCTCCACCAGGCCCACCCGGTAGCCGCGGCTCGCGGCGTCCAGGGCGACCCCGGCGCCCGTGATCCCCCCTCCCACCACCAGGACGTCCACGCCTTGCGCGAGCCGGTCCAGGGCCTCCTCTCGGCCGGGGCCCACCCCTACTCCTCCAGCCACCCGAAGCTGCGCTCCACCGCGCGCCGCCACGTCCGGTACAGCGCCTCGCGGCGGTCGGAGGGCATCCGCGGCTGCCACTGCCGGTCCGAGGACCACAGCGAACGCAGCTCGTCCTGCCCGGACCACACGCCTGTGGCGAGCCCCGCCGCGTACGCGGCGCCGAGCGCCGTGGTCTCCGCCACCGCCGAACGCGCCACGGGGACCCCGAGCACGTCCGCCTGGAACTGCATGAGCAGCTCGTTCCGGACCATCCCGCCGTCCACCCGCAACGCCTGGAGCGGGAACCCGGCGTCGTGTTGCATGGCGTCCAGCACGTCCCGGGTCTGGAAGGCGGTGGCCTCCAGTACGGCCCGCGCCAGGTGCCCGCGGTTCGCGTACCGGGTGAGGCCCACGATCACCCCGCGGGCGTCGCTGCGCCAGTACGGGGCGAACAGCCCGGAGAAGGCGGGGACGAAGTACACGCCGCCGTTGTCCTCCACGCTGGCAGCCAGCGCTTCCACCTCGGAGGAGGCGCGCAGCAGCCCCAGGTTGTCGCGCAGCCACTGCACCGCAGCGCCCGCGACCGCCACCGACCCCTCCAGGGCGTACACCGGCGCCTCGCCCTCCCGGCGGTACGCCACCGTGGTCAGGAGACCGTGGCCCGAGGGCACCGGAGACCGCCCGGTGTTCATCAGGAGGAAACAGCCCGTGCCGTAGGTGTTCTTCGCCTCACCCGGCCGGAAGCAGGTCTGGCCGAACAGCGCGGCCTGCTGGTCACCCAGCAGGGCCGCCACGGGCACGCCCCCGAGGGGCCCGTTGGCCACCACCCCGTACACCTCGCAGCTCGACCGCACCTGGGGGAGCAGGCTGCGCGGTAGGTCCAGCACGCGCAGGATCTCGTCGTCCCAGTTCAGGGTGTGGAGGTTGGCTAGCAGCGTCCGGCTGGCGTTGGTGACGTCCGTGACGTGAACGCCACCCCGCGGTCCGCCCGTGAGCCACCACACGAGCCACGTGTCCACCGTTCCGAACACGAGGTCCCCCGCCTCGGCGCGCTGTCGCGCACCCGGGACGTGGTCGAGGATCCAGCGCAGCTTGGGCCCGCTGAAGTACGTGGCCACCGGGAGCCCTGTGCGCTCCCGGAACCGGTCCTGTCCCCCTTCGCGCGCCAGCTCCCGGCAGATCCCGTCCGTCCGGGTGTCCTGCCAAACCACGGCGTTGTACACGGGCTGCCCGGTGTGTCGGTCCCAGACCAACGTGGTCTCCCGCTGGTTGGTGACGCCCACCGCGGCCACGTCCTCCCGCCGTACCGCGGCTTGAGCCAGTGCCTCCCCCACCACCTCCTGCGCCCGCTGCCAGATCTCCAAGGGGTCGTGCTCGACCCAGCCTGGCCTCGGGGTGATCTGCGCGTGCTCCTTCTGTGC
>BEII01000002.1 GCA_002898935.1 bacterium HR32 | reverse complement strand
CCCGCGGCCGCGGGCCGCAACCCAGCCAGCCCCTCCGCGAGCTCCTCCTGGCCGTTGCCAGACACCCCGGCCACACCGAGCACCTCGCCCGCCCGCACCTCGAAGGACACGCCCCGCAGCGCCCAGGTGCCCTTGTCGCCGTAAGCCCACAGGTCCTCGACCTCCAGCACCACAGGACCCAGGCGACGCCCGGCTTCCTCCAGGCCGACGGGGGCCACGTCCTCGCCCACCATGTGGCGGACCAGGTCGGCCTCGGAGGCCTCGGCGGCGGGAAGCCGGGCGGTGACGCGGCCCGCGCGCAGCACCGTGACCGTGTGGGCGACCGCGCGGACCAGGGGGAGCTTGTGCGTCACCAGCAACACCGTCACGCCGTGTTCAGCCACCAGGCCTCGCACGGCCCGCAGGAGTGCGTCCACCTCCGGAGGGGTGAGGGCGGAGGTCGGTTCGTCCAGGATGAGGACACGGGCTCCCGCGTACAGGGCCTTCAGGATCTCCACCCACTGCTTCTCACCCTCAGACAGCTGCCAGACGCGCGCGTCCAGGTCCACCCGGACTCCGTACCGCTCGCAGAGGGCGGCCACCTCGCGCCGGGCGGCGCCGAAGTCCATCACCCCGCGCGCCGCCCGAGGGTGCCCCAGCAGGACGTTCTCCAGCACCGTGTGCGCCGCCACGAGCCTGCGGGTCTGGTGGACCATGCCGATCCCACGCGCCAAGGCGTCGTGGGGCGACCGGAACTGGACCCGCTCGCCACGCACGTACACCTCGCCCTCGTCGGGGTGCACGAGGCCGAACAGGACGTTCATGAGGGTGGTCTTGCCCGCGCCGTTCTGGCCGAGGACCGCGTGGACCTCCCCCTCGCGCACGTCCAAATCGACGCCCGCCAGCGCCATCACACCGGGAAATCGCTTGGTGATGCCGCGGGCTGCCAGCACCACCGCCCGATCCGGCGGCCGCCCGTGCGTGCGGGTCTCAGAGCCGTTCCCGTCTGCCATGAGGAGGGGCCTGGGGCCCGCGCGGCCGCGCGGGCCCCAGGGGGACGCCTAGCGCAGGATGGTCATGCCGTTCAGGTCGAAGTTGAACTTCGACAGCAGCCACTCGTCCGTGGGCGCCTGGCCGGCGGGCTTGACCACCGTCCCCTTGGCCGGGATGGGGGTCCCAGGCAATGCGAGTCCCGTGCCGTTGCTCACCAGGGCGTGCGCCTGGAAGGGGTCCCACTGGCCGCGCATCATCTGCTCCCGGCGCTGCGCCACCAGCCGGAGGATGGATTGCGGGATCTGCGCGCGCGCCCGGGGGCTGATGGCGTCCACCCCCACCCGCCGGTTGTTCATGATGTCCACCGCGGCCACCACGGTGCCGTCCGCCAGGGTCATGGTGTCCCGCATCCCCAGGTACAGGAGGGTGCGCGGGTTGCGGTTGCCCGCCACGTAGTCCCGGATCATGCGGTCGTACAGGACCTCCCAGCGGGTGTCGAAGGAGATGGCCACCGTGTCTGTGCTGGACCAGCCGTAGAAGCCCACGATGTCCATGTCCTTGCCCACGAACCAGATCCGCCGCTGCTGGGCCACGTCCAGCGGTGAGCCGGAGTCGGTCTGCTGGGTCAGCACGTCCACCCGGTACTGGGTGACCAGGGTGTTGGCCACCTCCCGCTCCTCCGTGGGCTTGTACCAGTCGCCCACGTACTTCACGTACACGTTCACGCGCTTGCCCAGGGCACGGGCCGCGTCCTGGACGCCCAGGTAGAAGCCCGCGGTCCGGCGCAGCACCTGGATGTTGGGGAAGGCGGAAACCACCCCGATGTTCCCGGTGCGGGTCAGGGCACCCGCCACCAGCCCTTCCAGGTACAGGGCCTGGTACTGGCGGGGGAAGTAGCGGATGAAGTTGCGCTTGCGGCTGACGTCGCTGGCTACCACGGAGGCGAAGTACACGTCCGGGTGCTTGTCGGCGATGTCCCGCAGCGGCAGGCCCATGAACTCCGCGTTGCCCGCCACGATGTTGGCCCCCTGCCGGATGAGCTCCTCCGCGTACGGGACGGTGAGGTCGGGCCCCACCTCCTCGCGGTAGACGTACTTCACGTTCGGGTACTTCTGGGCCAGGCGCTGGCCCGCCCGGTGGTGCGCGCCGGACCACGTGGTGCCCTTGATCACGCTGAAGTGCAGGATGGCGAGCGTCACCGGCCTTTGCGCCGCGGAGGCGGAGTGTGCGTGCCACACAGCGCCCACCAGGAGCGCCACCACCACCGCGCCCGCGCCACAGCGGGCCCACCAGGCCTTCGAACGAGCGTGTCGATCCATGGCCGTCCCTCCCCCGAGTCGAGTCGCGACGGGCGTAGATTCGGCGGCGCCTGGGCTCGGTCCTGCAGGGGCCCAACCGAGTGGGGTCGAACACCACGCGCACGAGGCGATGGTGGTCCGGGCGAGGATCCAGCGGAGCTCCTACCACGACTCCGTGGCGCTCCTGCAGGCGCAACGAGCCCTGCGGGAGCTGCCGGGGGTGCAGGAGGCGGGCGTGGTGATGGCCACGCCCGCGAACCTGGAGCTGCTGCGCCAGGCGGGGCTGTGGGTCCAAGAGCTGGAAGGCACCGGCCCGGACGACCTGGTGGCTGCGGTGCGGGCCGTGGACGCAGCGGCCGCCGACGCCGCCCTCCGGCAGCTGGATGCGCTCCTGTCGCGTCGCGAGGCGGCTTCGGGCGCGGACTACAGGCCCCGGAGCGTGCGGACCGCGGCCGCACAGCTGGGCGGGGCGGACCTGGCCCTGGTATCCGTCCCTGGCCGGTTCGCCGCGGCGGTGGCCGAGGAGGCGCTGCGGGAGGGCCTGCACGTAATGCTGTTCAGCGACAACGTGCCGCTGGAGGACGAGGTAAGGCTGAAAGCGCTGGCGGGCCAGCGCGGCCTGCTCCTCATGGGTCCGGACTGCGGCACCGCCATCGTCGCGGGCGCGGGGCTCGGGTTCGCCAACCGGGTGCGGCGAGGTCCGGTGGGCATCGTGGCCGCCTCCGGGACCGGGCTGCAGGAGGTCGCCTCGCGGGTGCACAGGGCCGGAGGGGGCGTGTCGTGTGCCGTGGGGACTGGCGGCCGCGACCTGTCGGACCGTGTGGGCGGCCAGACGTTCGCCCTCGGGCTTGCCGCCCTGGCCGAGGATCCGGCCACGGAGGTGGTGGTGTTGCTGTCCAAGCCGCCCTCGCCCCGGGTGGCGGACCGCCTCGTGGGGATGGCGCGGGCTTGTGGCAAGCCCGTGGTGGTGAACTTCCTGGGTGCCCGGCCGCCGGACCGCGCGGACGGCGTGCACTTCGCCGAGACCCTGCAGGAGGCCGCGGACCTGGCCCTGCGCCTGTGCGGCCTGGAGCCGCCGGAGGAAGAGACTCCGGAGCCACAGGCGCGGCTTCTGCCGGGCCAGCGGTGGGTCCGAGGGCTGTTTGCGGGCGGCACCCTCTGCGCGGAGGCGCAGGTGGTGCTGAGCGGACGGCTGGGCCGGGTCTGGTCCAACGCGCCCGTCTGCCCCGACGCGGCGCTGCCCCCCGGGGGAGCTAGCCGCGAGCACACCGCCTTGGACCTCGGCGCCGACGAGTACACCGTGGGACGGCTCCACCCCATGCTGGACCCCTCGGTGCGGGACTTGAGGTTGCGCCAGGAGGTGGAAGACCCCGAGGTGGCGGTGGTGCTGGTGGACCTGGTGCTGGGCTACGGCGCACACCCGGACCCGGCTTCGGAGCTCGTCCGCGCGGTGCGGGCGGCGCAGGACCGCCTGCGCACCGCGGGCCGCGAGGTGGTGTTCCTGGCGTCCGTGTGCGGGACCGACCTGGACCCTCAGGGCTACCAGGCGCAGGTGGCCACCCTGCGGGAGGCCGGGGTTTGGGTGGCTGGCAGCAACGCACAGGCAGCCCGGGCCGCAGCCCGAGTCGCAGAGGCCGCGGGCGGTCGGCTGGTGCCCGCGGACCGGATGCAGCTTGAGTTCGGCGACGAGGCCGCACCGCTCCCGCCCGTACCGGAACGGGTGCGCTCGCTGCTCGCGGGACCGCTGCGGGTGGTAAACGTGGGCCTGTCGGTGTTCGAGGAGAGCCTGCGGGCGCAGGGCGTGCCCGTGGCGTCCGTGGACTGGCGGCCGCCCGCGGGCGGGGACGCGGAGATGATGGCGTTGCTCGCGCGCCTGGGCGGCTGACCCCCGTCCACAAGGTGGGCGGCCCCCGAGTGCGTGCGCCCGCCGCAGGAACGGACCACGAAGTCCTCGAAAGAACCCCATTCTCAGCCGGAGGAGAAGAGCGATGGACATCGAGGCGGCGAACCAACTGGCCGTGCAGCGCATGCTGGAAGCCCAGCCCGTGCTGGTGGGCGTGGCCAGAGCTTTGGACGCGATCCCGGGAATGCGTCCCGACCTAGTCCTGCACGCGGGCCCGCCCGTGCCCTGGGAGCGCATGTCCGGGCCGTTGCGGGGCGCGGTGCTGGGCGCTCTGCTGTACGAGGGGCTGGCCCGGGACGAACAGGAGGCCGTGCGCCTGGCGTCCTCCGGCGACGTTCGCTTCGAGCCCTGCCACGACCACGCCACCGTGGGGCCCATGGCTGGGGTGACCACCGCCTCCATGGCTGTGTACGTGGTGGAGAACCGGACGCACGGCAACCGCGCGTATTCCAACTTCAACGAGGGTTATGGCCGCGTGCTGCGATACGGGGCCTACGGCGCCGACGTGCTCCAGCGGCTGCGCCACCTGAATGAGCGGGTGGCCCCGGCCATCGGACGCGCGCTGGAGCACATGGGCGGGCTGGACCTCAAGGCCCTCATCGCCCGGCAGCTCACCATGGGGGACGAGGGACACAACCGGAACGTGGCCGGATCCGCGCTGTTCGCCCGCGCCCTGGCGCCGCACCTGGTGCGCTGCGACCTGGACCCGGACACCCTGCACGACACCCTCCGCTACCTCGCAGACAACGACCTGGCCGTGCTGAACCCGGTGATGGCAGCCTGCAAGGCCACCGCGGACGCGGCGCACGGGATCGAGGGGGCCACGGTGGTGACCTGCATGGCCCGGAACGGCACGGAGTTCGGCATCCGGGTATCCGGGCTGGGACCGCGGTGGTTCACCGGTCCCGCTCCTACGCCGAAGGGCCTGTACTTCCCGGGGTTCCGGGACGAGGACGCGAATCCGGACATCGGCGACTCCACCATCACCGAGACCGTGGGGATCGGCGCCTTCGCCATGGCCGCGGCTCCGGCCATCGTGCGCTTCGTCGGGGGCACGCCCCAGGACGCGGTGGCGGCCACGCTGGAGATGTACGAGATTACCCTCGCGGAGAACTCCGCCTTCGGCATCCCGGCCCTGGACTTCCGCGGCACGCCCACCGGGATCGACGTCCGGAAGGTGGTCCGGACCGGCATCACCCCCCGCATCAACACCGGGATCGCGCACCGGGAGCCGGGGGTGGGGCAGATCGGGGCAGGGCTGGTACGGCCGCCCCTCGAGCCCTTCCAGCAGGCCGTGCGGGCGCTGGTGGAGCTGCTGTCCCGGTGACCCCCCTGGTACGCCTGCAGGGTGTGCGCAAGCGGTTCGGCGCGGTCCAGGCCCTGGACGGCGCGGACTTCGAGGTGGCCGCTGGAGAGGTGCACGGGCTCCTGGGGGAGAACGGCGCGGGCAAGACCACCCTGATGAACGTGCTGTCCGGCCTGTACCGGCCGGACGCGGGCCAGGTGGAGGTGGACGGTACCCCGGTCGTGATCCGCGGGCCGCAGGATGCGGTGCGCCTGGGGATCGGGATGGTCCACCAGCACTTCGAGCTGGTGCGCCACTTCACGGCGCTGGAGAACGTGGTGCTGGGCCGGGAGGGAGGGTTCCTGCTCGACCGCCGGGCACTGCGGGCGGACGTGGAGTCGCTCATGGAACGGGTCGGGCTGTCGGTCCCGTTGGACCGGCCCGTGCGTGAGCTGCCCGTGGGGGTTCAGCAGAAGGTGGAGATCCTCAAGGCCCTGTACCGCGGCGCGCGGCTGCTGGTGCTGGACGAGCCCACCACGCTGCTGACCCCGCAGGAAGTGGACGCCCTGTTCAGCACCCTGCGGAGCCTCGTGGAGCGGGGACTCGGGGTGGTGCTGATCACCCACAAGATCCAGGAGGTCCTCCGGGCCTGCGACCGGATCACCGTCATGCGCCGGGGCCGGCGGGTGGCGACGGTGGCGAGGGCACAGGCGGACGCCGCAAGACTCGTGGAGTGGATGGTGGGCGGTGCACCCCCTGGGCCCGCGGCCAAGGAGCCCGCCCGGGGCGGTGCAGCCCTGCTGGATTTGGTGGACGTGCAGGTGGTGGACAGCCGCGGGGTCGTGCAGCTCGACGGGTGCACCTTGCAGGTGCGCACGGGAGAGATCGTGGGTGTCGCGGGCGTGAGCGGCAACGGGCAGACCGCGCTCGCGGGCGTGGTGGCGGGGGCTCTCGCGCCCAGCGGGGGTGAGATCCGGATCCGAGGCGAACCCGTGCGCTCCCACGGGGTGGGTCCGCGCATCCAGCGAGGCGTGCTGTGGATCCCCGAGGACCGGGTGCGGGAGGGGGTGCTCCCGCGGATGACGGTGGCGGAGAACGTGGTCCTGGGCCGGCACCGGGCGTTGTTCCCGCCGCTGCGGTACGACCCGCGCCGGGTCCGCAGCCTCGGCGAGGCCGCGGTGGAGACGTTCCGCGTGGTCTGCCCGGGGCCCGACGCGCCCGCGGGCCTGCTGAGCGGTGGCAACCTGCAGAAGCTCCTGGCCGCCCGCGTGTTCGCCCACGCGCAGGCAGGAGGGGTGCACCTTTTGGTGGCGCAGAACCCCACCCGCGGCCTCGATGTGCCGTCCACGGAGTTCCTGCACGCCCAGCTCGTCCGGTTCTGCCAGCAGGGCGGTGGGGTGCTGCTCATCTCCGAGGACCTGGACGAGCTCCAGAAGCTCTCGGATCGCATCGTGGTGCTGTACCGGGGCCGGGTGGTGGCGGAGTTCACCCGCGCCCAGTTCGACCCGTACGCCATCGGCCGGGCCATGGCCGGTGTGGAGGTGGCGCGGTGACGGCCCGGGCTGTCGCCCGGTGGCAGGCGGCTGCGCCCTACGCCGTGGGTTTGGTCGCAGCCCTGGGCGTGCTGGCCGTCCTCGTGGCAGCCCTCGGCGGGGACGCGCCGGCCGCGGTAGGGTCCCTGGTGCGGGCTTCCTTGGGCAGCGCCGCGGGGTTCGGCCAGACCCTGAACAAGACCGCCCCGCTCTTGTTCGGCAGCGTGGCGGTGATCCTGGGCCTGCGCGCGGGCGCGTTCAACATCGGGGTGGACGGCCAGATCTACGCGGGGGCGGTGGCGGCTACCGGCGTGGCGTTCCTCGCCGCGGGCCTGCCCAAGCTGCTCGCCGTGCCGGCGGTGCTTGTAGCGGGAGCCGCGGGTGGGGCGCTGCTCGGCGCCGTGCCGGGCCTGCTGCGGGCGCGGGCAGGGGTCAGCGAGATCTTCGTAACCGTGATGCTGAACTTCATCGCGCTGTTCTTCGTCGAGTACCTGAGCACGGGGCCGTGGAACGACCCGATGGCGGGCGAGGCCATCACCCGGGCCGTCCCGCCGAGCACCACCCTGCCCCTGCTTGGAGTGCGTGTGGGTGCCCACGCCGGCGTCCTCCTGGCCCTGGCCGCCGCGCTGGCCGTGTGGTGGCTGCTGTACCGGACGGTGTTCGGGTACGAGGTGCGCGCGGTGGGCGACAACCCCACGGCCGCAAGGCTCGGCGGCATTCCCGTGGGGCGCACCGTGGCCTTGGCTTTGGTGGCCAGCGGCGCCCTGGCGGGGCTTGCGGGCGCGGTGGAGGTGAGCGGCTTCCACTACCGCCTCATCCTGGGGCTGTCGCCCGGCTACGGCGTCATGTCCATCCTGATCGCGGTGCTGAGCCGCCGCCACCCGCTGGTGGCCATCGTCGCCAGCTTGGGGTTCGCTGCCCTGGTGGTAGGCACCGACTCCCTGCAGCGCAGCGTCGGCCTGCCCGCGAGCGCGGTGTTCGTGGTCCAGGCGGCGGTCCTGCTGGTGCTGCTGGCCTCCGAAGGCCTGCGGAGGGCGCCGTGAGCTGGGAGCTCTTGTTGGATCCTTCCCTCGTCCGCCTCGCGGTGTCCATGGCCGTGCCCCTGGCGCTGGCGAGCGCGGGCGAGCTCCTCATGGAGCGGGCGGGCCTGCTGAACGTGGCCATCGAGGGGATCGTGACCCTGGCCGCGGCGGGTGCCTTCCTCGGCGCGTTCGCCTCCGGCAGCGCCGGGGTGGGGCTGGTGGTGGGCGCTGCGGCCGGGGCGGCGGTGTCACGGTTGCTGGCCCACTACGCGGTGGCGTGGCGCAGGGACCAGGTCACGGTGGGCCTGACCCTCTACGTGCTGTGCGTGGGCCTTGCGTCTTTGCTGTACCGGATGGTGGTCGGCGTGCGGCTCACCCCACCCCGGGTGGAGACCCTCCCGCCCGTGCCGTTGCCGTGGCTGGGCGACCTGCCGCTGGTGGGCGACATCCTGTTCCGCCAGCACGCGCTGGTGTACGCCGCGGCGGCGGTGGTGGGGGCCCTGCACGGGTTCTTGTTCCACACAAGCCTGGGGCTGCGCCTCCGAGCCGCCGGCGAGAACCCGGTGGCCGCGGACACCGTGGGGGTGGACGTGTTCGGGCTGCGGGCCTGGGCGGCCCTCGCGGGGGGTGCCCTCGTGGGTCTGGCGGGTGCCGCGCTGCCCTTCACGCTCACCGGTACCTTCACCGAGGGGATCGCGGGGGGCCGTGGGTGGATCGCGCTCATGTTGGTGATCTTCGGCCGCTGGACGCCTCTAGGAGCGGCCGCGGGTGCGCTGCTGTTCGCGTACGTGGAGGCCTTCCAGTTCAAGCTCGCCCTCCTCAGCAAGGCGGTCCCCCCGCAGTTCCTCCAGATGCTGCCGTACGCGTTCGCCATCCTGGTTTTGGTGCGCGCGTACCGCGGGGCGGAGGCGCCGGAGGCGCTGGGCAAGCCCTACGACCGAGAGGCGCGGACGTAGCACAATACGGAGGGAGGAGGTCGTCATGCAGCGGTGGATCGCGTGGGCGGTTCTGCTGGCGGTGGTGGCGTCCGTGGGTGTGGCGGGAGCAGCCCCGTCCCGCCCTCGCCTGGCCATGATCCTGCCGGGGGTGATTCAGGACGCGGACTTCAACGCGGTGGGCTACCAGGCCCTGAAGGAGGTTCAGGCCACCACCGGCGTCCAGACCGCGCACTCCGAGCAGGTGGCGGTGGCGGACGCGGAGCGGGTGGCGCGGGAGTACTTGGCTTCGGGGTACGGCATCGTAGCCTTCCACGGCGGCCAGTACCTGACCATCGTGCAGAAGCTGGCGCCCCTGTTCCCGGACGCGGTCTTCATCATGGAGTCCTCCGGTCAGATCCCCAACCTTCCCCCCAACGTGTGGAACATCGGCCGGAAGTTCCACGAGGGCTTCTACGTCCTGGGCGTGCTGGCCGCCTTGTCCACCAAGACGAACCGCATCGGGTACGTGGCGGGGATCCGGCTGCCGGACTTCGTTGCCTCGCTGAACGCGGTGTTCCAGGCCGTGGCCAAGTACAACCCGCGGGCCGAGGTGCTCTACACCTTCGTGGGAGACCAGAACGACCCGGTGAAGGCACGGCAGGCGGCGGAGTCGCAGATCGCCGCGGGCGTGGACTTCATCGTGATCAGCGTGAACCTGGGTACCGTGGGCATCCTGGAAGCAGCCCGGGCCGCACGCCGGCCCGTGCTCCTCACCACCTTCTACACGGACAAGAGTAGCTACGCGCCCCAGCACTTCGCGGCGTCCTTGCTGTCGAACTTCGGCAAGCCCTACGTGGAGGTGACCCGTCAGATCCTGGCGGGCAAGCGGGGCGGCTACTACGAGATGCGGCCTGGCTCGGGATTCGGGCTCACGCCCCCCCGCAACGTGCCGCCGGAGGTGGCGCGGCGGGTCCAGCAGGTTTGGCGCGCGGTGGTGCTGCGCCAGGAGCGGGTGGACGAGATCACGGACCGCGTGGTGGAGCGGCGGTAGATGGACCCCTCCCTGCTGGCTTGGGTGCACCTGGTGGCCGCAGCGGTGCTGGTGGGCGGGGGAGCCGTGGTGGGGTTCGCCGTCGTCCCGTACGCCCGCGGACTACCGGAGCTCGAACGGGCGGCCCTGCTGGAAGGCGTGGGGCGGCGGTTGCGGCCCCTGAGCTGGGTGTGCTTGGTGGTCCTGTTCGGCACCGGGCTGTCCGCACTCGCCGAGCGGGGCCTGCCGGTGGCGGTGGTGTTCCGGCCTGAGGAAGCGGGCGGGCCCTTCGGCCGCGCCCTGGCCTGGAAACTGCTCCTGTTCTGGATACTGGTGCTGCTGCAGGCGGTGCAGGACCTGGTCCTGGCGCCGCTCGCGCGGCGGCTTGTGCGGGAGGCGTACGCGGCGCCACCCGACGCCCGCGCGGAGCGGTTGGGCCGCGCGGAGCGGGTTCGGCGGTGGAGCGGCTGGGTCCACCGGAGCGTGGCGCTGGCGGGCCTAGGGGTCCTGTACTTCGCCGCGGTGCTCGCGCGGTCCTGAAGGAGGGCACGTGGAGTCCCGGATCTGTCCGAGGTGTCAGGCGTCGCTGGACCGCGCCGCGCTGGCGCCCTCGCTGTACGTGTGCCCGAGTTGCGGGTTCCACCTGCCGATGCCGGCGCGGGAGCGCGTGGCGCAGCTGGCGGACGCCCGGAGTTTCCGCGAGTGGGACCGGGGGCTCACGTCCGTGGACCCCTTGGGGTTCGCGGACCAGAAGCCGTACCGGGAGCGGCTGGCGGAGGCTCGGGAGCTGACTGGGCTGCGGGAGGCGGTGGTCACGGGCGAAGCGACCCTGGACGGCCAGCCCTTCGTGCTGATCGTGTTCGACTTCCAGTTTCTGGGCGGCACCATGGGGTCGGTGGTGGGGGAGAAGGTGGCGCGGGCGTTCGAACGCGCCACCCGCAGCCGGAAGCCTGTGGTGGCGGTGACGGCTTCCGGTGGGGCGCGGATGCAGGAGGGGATCCTGTCGCTGCTGCAGATGGCGAAGACCGCGGCGTGTGTGGGCCAGCACCACGCCGCGGGCCTTCCCTACGTGGCGGTGCTGTCGAACCCGACGTTTGGGGGGGTGGCGGCGTCCTTCGCGGCGCGGGGCGACGTGCTGGTGGCCGAGCCCGGGGCCCTGGTGGGGTTCGTGGGACCGCGGGTGGTGGAGATGACCACGGGCGAGTCGGCGCCGGAGGAGGCGTACCGGGCGGAGACGTTGGTGCGCAACGGGCTGGTGGACCTGGTGGTCCCGCGGGGGCAGCAGCGGCGGGTGTTGGGCTACCTGCTGCGCCACCTGCGGCCTCAGCCCTCGGGCCGGGTGGCGAGGCCGCCGCTGCCGCCCGCGGGTCAGCCTGCGGTCCTGTCCGCGTGGGAGCGGGTGCAGCTGGCCCGCCGCGTCGGCCGGCCCACGTCCGTGGACTACCTCAGCCGTGCCTTCGACGGGTTCTTGGAGCTGCACGGAGACCGCGGGTCGGGAGACGACCCGGCGGTGGTGGCGGGGCTGGGAGAGGTGGACGGGCACACGGTGTTCGTGGTGGCGCAGGAGCGCGGACGGACGCCGGAGGAGCAGCAGGTACGGCGTCGGGGTATGGCCATGCCGGAAGGGTTCCGGAAGGCGTGCCGGGTGATGCAGTTGGCCAGCGAGTTCCGGGTACCGCTGGTGACCCTGGTGGACACGCCGGGGGCGTACCCGGGGCCGGAGTCGGAGCGCCGGGGCATCGCCGCGGCCATCGCGGAGTGCCTGTCCACCATGGTGGCGCTTCCGGTGCCCACGGTGGCGGTGGTGATCGGCGAGGGCGGCAGCGGCGGCGCGCTGGCGCTCGCCACCGCGGACCGGGTGCTGATGCTGGAGCACGCGGTCTACTCGGTGATCTCGCCGGAGGGGGCGGCAGCCATCCTGTACCGCAACGCCGGGCGCGCTCCGGAGGTGGCGGAGGCGCTGCACCTCACGTCCACAGACCTGGTCCGCCTGGGCGTGGTGGATCGGGTGGTGCCGGAACCGCTGGGCGGAGCGCACGCGGACCCCGACCGGGCGGCGCAGCTGGTCCGCGACCACCTGGTGGACGCTCTTCGGGAGCTCGGGGCCCTGCCGCAGGCCCGGCGGCTGCGGGACCGCTACCGCCGCTACCGGCACGTGGGCCAGGTGGGCGCGTACTGGAAGGTGGCGCTGCGGGAGGAGCTCGCGGAGCTGCGCGAAGGTGTGGCACGCCGGCTGCGGCGGGCACAGCCCGCCAAGCCACAGGAGACCGGGTAGCCGCAGGAAGCCAGGACCCAGAGGTCGTACTGAACAACCTATCCCCCGTTCTCCGGAGGTGACGCCCATGAAGTTCGACGGGTTCGACCTGCGAGGCTGCCGCGTCCTGGACCTCTCGCAGAACTTCAGTGTGGACTCCCCGCCCTTCGCGTACTACGACGGTCCCACCATCAAGTGGGTGAAGAAGATCGCCTTCGAGGGGGTGAACGCCCAGCACATCTCCACCACCAACCACATCGCCACCCACCTGGACTCGCCCCTGCACTTCTACGACCCGGGGCCGGACATCTCGGGGATCCCCATCGAGCGGCTGGTGGGGCCCGCCTGCGTCGTGGACCTGCAGCAGTTCGGGATTGGAGACTACGACATCTACGGCCCGCAGCACTTCGAGGAGTGGGAGAAGCGCACGGGGATCCGGATCGAGCCCGACGACATCCTCGTCATCCACACCGGCTACCACGCGTACTACAACGAGGACTGGTCGCCACACACACGGGAACACCACCCGGATGCGGCCCCGGACCTTCCCCGGTCCTTCCTCCGGCACCCCGGCCCGCGGGCAGAGTTCTGTGAGTGGGTGCTGGACCGGAAGATCCGGTGGCTGGCCATCGATGCCATCTCCACGGACCACCCCTTCAACACGAAGGTCCGGGATGCACGCCGCGACCTGATCCCGGAGGTGGAGCGGAAGATCGGGATGTCCCTGGACGAGGCCTTCCCCTGGCCCCGGGACTACCAGGCCACCCACACGAAGCTGTTCCCCCACGGCGTGTTTCACGTGGAGAACGTGGGCGGCGACATCGACCTGGTGCTGAACCGGCGGGTGTGGGTGGGTGCTTTCCCGTTCCGGTTCAAGGGCGGGGAGGCGGCCTTCTGCCGGTTCGTGGCCTTCGTGCGGGAGTAGCCGTGCAACCGCTGGAGGGCCTCCTGGTGGTGGACCTCAGCCGGGCGCTGGCCGGTCCGTACTGCACCATGATGCTGGCGGACCTGGGGGCGCGGGTGGTGAAGCTGGAGTCCCCAGATGGCGGGGACGACACCCGGGGCTGGGGCCCGCCGTTCGTCGGCCCGGAGAGTGCGTACTTCCTCAGCGTGAACCGGAACAAGGAGTCCGTGGCGCTGAACCTAAAGCACCCACGGGGCGTGGAGGTGCTGCACCGGTTGCTGGAGCGGGCAGACGTGCTGGTGGAGAACTTCCGGCCCGGGGTCATGGAGCGGCTGGGTCTGGACTACCCGCGGCTGCGGGAGCGGTACCCGCGGCTGGTGTACTGCTCCATCTCCGGGTTCGGGCAGACTGGGCCCTACCGCGAGAAGCCCGCCTACGACCTGATCCTGCAGGGGATGGGTGGGATCATGGGGATCACGGGGGAGGAAGACGGGCCGCCCGTCAAGGTGGGGGTGGCGGTGGCGGACATCTGCGCGGGGATGTTCGCCGCCTTCGGGATCCTCGCGGCTTTGCGGGTTCGGGATCGCACGGGCCGGGGGCAGTGGGTGGACGCCGCGCTGCTGGACGGCCAGGTGGCGTGGCTGACGTACGCCGCAGCCAACTACTTCGCGACCGGCAAGAACCCCACCCGGATGGGCTCTGCCCACCCGAACCTGTGTCCTTATCAGGCCTTCGAGACGCAGGACGGGTACGTGAACGTGGCGGTGGGTAGCGAGGGCATCTGGAAGCGGTTCTGCGAAGTGGTGGCCCCGGAGCTGGCGGAGGACCCGCGCTTTCGCACCAACCCAGACCGCGTCCGGCACCGGTCGGAGCTCATCCCCCTGCTGCAAGCACGGTTCCGGCAGCGGCCCACACGGGAGTGGACGCGCATTCTGGACGGAGCAGGGGTCCCCAACGGCCCCATCTACACCGTTTCAGAGGTGTTCCAGGACCCGCAGACCCTGCACCGGGAGATGCGGGTGGAGCTCGAGCACCCGACCGCGGGCCGCATCGCGGTGACCGGCGTACCGGTCAAGTTTTCAGACACGCCAGGCTCGGTCCGAACGCCGCCGCCCGTGTTGGGCCAGCATACCGTCGGGGTGCTGCGCGAGCTGGGTTACCCGGAGGAGGAGGTGGGGCGGCTGGTGCGGGAGGGGGCGGCGGCCGTCTGGGGTTGAGGGAGCTCGGGGGCGGGTACCTCCCGCAGCCCCTCCCAGTTCGTCCACAGCACCGCCGCGAGGATCAAACAGGCGCCCGCCACCTGTTGGGCACCTAGCCGCTCGCCGAGGGCCGCGTACGCTGCGAGGGCAGCCACCACGGGCTCCACGCTGGCCAGAATCGCCGCGCGTTCCGGCGGGACGCGCCGGAGCCCCCACAGGAACAGGCCGAAGGGCACCACGGTGGCGAGGATCGCGAGGTGGCCGAACCGCAGCCACTGTCCGGGCGTGTACGGCTGGGCCCACGCGACCCACGGGGGCACCACCACGCTCCACGCGAGGGCGCCGGAGGCCAAGGTCAGGGCGAGGACTGCCCAGGGGTCGGCGCTGCGGACCTCCCGGCGCGCCACCACCGTATACAGCGCGAACAGCACCGCGGACGCAAGGCCCCACGCGACCCCGCCTGGCGAGACCACCAAACCCGCAGGCCCCGCCACCAGGAGGAACGCCCCGGCCCACGCGAGGCCCACGGCGCCTACACGGCCGGCACTGAGGGGCTGGCGTTCTGCCACCCGGGCCCACACCACGAGCAGCGCCGGAGCCAGGTACTGCAGGAAGACGGCGGTCGCCACGTTGCCGAGCGCGATGGCCGCGTAGTACGCGAACTGGGTGATCGCAAGCGCAAGCCCCAGGGCGAACACCCGGCCGCGGTGGGCCCACGCCCGGCGCAGCTCTGCCCGGCGGAAGACCGAAGCGTGCACCAAGGCCACCACCGCAGCGCCCCCCAGTCGGACCGCCACCAGGGTGGTGGGGGCCACGGACTCTTCGAACAGGGACTTGGCCACCACGCCGGACAGGCCCCACAGACAGGCGGCGGCGAACACCGCCGCGTATCCGCCCGCGGGCGACATCCGCATCAGCTTCATGGTGTACACTGCAGGCGGTGCTGCAGCGCCTGCTCCCACGTCCTTGGTTCGACCGGTTCGAGCGGTGGTGGGCACGCCGCCACGGTGTGTTCGACTACGCGCCCGACAGCGTGCTGAGGCTGCAGTTGCATCCGCACGCGGGCCCTCCCGTCAGGCTCAGCGACGGCACCGTGGTCCAGCCGGGCGACCCCGTGGCGGAGGTGCACGTGGACAGCGCACGGCTCGCGCGGCTGCACGCGGAGCTGGGCGACGCCCGGAAGGTGGGGTTGCAGTTCGCCCGGGAGCTCACATACGCCTTCGCGGCCCTGGCCCGCCACCTCCGCGACCACCCGGACCTCCCGGCGGTCGCGGTGTTCGGGAACACCCTGTACTGGCAGGGCTCGGAGCGCCTGGGTTGGGAGGTGCGAGACCTCCCACCCGGCTTGCACACGTGGCTGCTGCAGGCGTGGTTGCACTTCCTCGTCTGGTACTACCACCCGCAGGGCGTGCGGCGGATCTCGGGCCGCCCGCGCCTGGCCCGGGTGCGCCAGATCTGGATTTCACGGAGCCGGCTCGTCGCTCTGTACGCCGACGCCGAGCGGGCGGGCTCCGTGGCGCGCCCCAAGGACCTCCTGGAGCGGGGCCGGCTCAAGCCCCCGCGACCGTAGTCCCTCCACGATCCCGGGGAGCGCGGCAAGCACCCGCTGGGGCGTGTCAGGAAAGCCGCCCCGGTCGTGCAGGTTCACGATGGCGCCCGGGTGGCTCCGGCGCACCACCTCGTCCACCATGCGCGCGGGGTCGGGCCGCCACCGCCAGCCCTCCGCGCGCACGGTCCACAGCACGGGCAACAGCCTCAGGCGGCGGCACGCCCACAGGCTGGCGAGGTTGAAAGCACCCCACGGCGGCCGGAAGTACACGCTGTGCACGCCGGCCGCGTCCTCCACCGCCCGGTGTCCGTCCGCGACCTCGTACCACGTGCTGCGCGGGCCGAGGGTCCACAGGTGCCGGTGTCGCATCGTGTGGCTCCCGACCTCGTGCCCGGAGGCGGCCACCGCGCGCGCCACCGCGGGGTGTTCGCGGGCGTGCCGTCCGACGAAGAAGAACGTGGCGCGAACTCCGTAGCGCGCCAGCACCTCCAGGACGCGCAGGGTGTAGTCCGGGTGCGGGCCGTCGTCGAACGTGAGGGCCACCCGGGGCGACCGGACACCGTGGCGCACCGCCCCTCCTGCGCGCGCCAGGGTCTGCGCGCCCACGGTGTAGGCTCCTGTGAGACCTCCGCAGGCCGCGAGGGCCCACCACGCGGCGCTCATGAGTCCCTGGGTCCGCGCCGCGCGCGCCGGGCCAGGGCCGGCTGCACCGAACGCGGGAGCAGGATGAGGTAACCCACCGCCACGCCCAGCAGGAACAGCCCCGCGGCGTGGAAGGGCGCGGGTGGACCCAGGTGGTCCCACAGCACACCCCCGAGGGTCGTCCCGAGGGCCATGCCCACGCCCTCGATGGACATGGCGAGGCCGAGCAGCGTGGCGCGCCGGTGGGGAGGCAACAGGTCCATGACCAGCGCATTCCACGCAGGGAGCAGCGTGGCGTACCCCAACCCGAGGATGGCGACCAGCGGGATCAGGATCCACAGGGAACGGAACAACGGCAGGACGAACAGCACCGCACCGCCCACCGCGATGCAGGCGGGCAGGACTTCTACGCGGTCCAGGCGGTCGATCAGACGCCCGAGGGGGACCAACAGCAGGACGGTGAGGCCGGGGCCCGCGAGCAGGAGCACCCCGATCCACAGAGGGGTGAGGTTGAGGACCTCGCGGGCGTACGGGGACAGGGTGGGCATCAGCATGCCGGTGGCCATGGTCTGGACCATCATGCCCGCCACCAGCGGCCACAGGCGCGCGGCGGTCACCTCCACCTCGTGCACCGACTCCCGCAGCGCCTGCTGCACGTGGGGTTGGGAGCTGACCTCCAGCCCGGACGCCAGCACGAGAGCGGCCAGCAGGCAGCCCACCACCAGGGAGAAGGCGGCCACGGTGTGGACCTCGAGGAGGAAGTTGGCCGCCACGAAGCCCACGGCGGTGCCCACCAACCAGCTACTGAACACTGCGCCCATGGCGCTGCCCCGGCCGCCCTCTTCCGTTGCCTCCGCGACCCCACTGACGACCGCGGGCCAGATGGGCGAAGCCCCCACACCGCCCAACGCTGCCGCGAGCAGGATCTGCCAGACTTCGCCCACCTGGGCCAGCAGGGCGACGGATACCACGCTCAGCGCGAGCCCGGCCACCAGAGGGCGCCTGCGGCCGAAGTGGTCTACGAGCCAGCCCGAGGGGAGCTTGAGGGCGAGCTCCGAGAGGTAGTAGCTGGAGAGAGTCAGGCCCACCACCGACATCCCGTGGCCGACCCCAAACCGGAGGTGGTTCGGCAGCAGGGTGAATAGCAGGGCTCCCCGCGCACACTCCACGAGTCCGATCAACGCCGCGTGGGTGGCCGCGCGGCTACGCACCGGCTCGTGCCTCCCGCAGGAGCTGGAGGAGGGCGTCTGCGGCCTCGCGGGCCGCGTGCGGCCTGCGGACGCGCCGCCCGGCCCGGCGCATGTCTTCCAAAGCCGCGGGGTCCTGCAACAGCCGCTCTAGCAGCCGGCGCAGCTCGTCGGGTCCGCGGGCGACCTGGGCCGCGCCGGCGGCCACCAGCATCCGGGTGTTCCACTCCTCCTGCCCCGGGATGGGCCGGTAGATGACCATGGGCAGCTCGCGGACCAGCGCCTCGGACACCGTGATCCCTCCGGCCTTGGTGATCAGGAGGTCTGAGGCCGCCATCCACTCGTGTACGTTGTCCACGAAGCCGAAAACGTGGACGTCCGGCCGACGGCGGCTCCGGTGCCGCAGGCGTTCGACCAAGGCCGCGTCGCGGCAGCACACGAACACGCTCTGCACCCGCTGGGGTAGGGACAGCAGCACCCGGTGCACCTCCACCACGCCGCCCAACATGGCGTACGCGCCGGCCATCACAAGAACCGTGGTGCGCGCAGGGTCCAGGCCCAGCCGGCGCGCCACCGAGGCTCGGTCCAGGGGTTGGGCGAAGTGCGGGTCCACGGGGATCCCCGTCACCCGGATCCGTTCCGGGGGGATCCCGCGGTCCACAAGACCCGCCGCCACCTCCTCGGAGGCCGCGCAGTACAGGTCCACGTGCGGATGGATCCACTGGGAGTGGATGGCGTAGTCGGTGATCACCACCCCGGAGGGCTGCGCGGCCCGGCCCTCGGCCTTCAACTCGGACATGGAGCCTGCGGGGGTGGGGTGTACGTGGACGACCAGGTCGGGCCCGTGCTCCTCCAGGTACGCAAGCAGGCGACGCTTGCCGAGCCGGTTGATGAGCCGCTGGGTCGGGGAGTCGGGCCGGATCTGACCCGTGGCGTCGTAGAAGGCGCCCCACAGCCGTGGGGCGTGCCGGACGCTCTGGATGTAGAGGGTCCGGGTCAGGCGGTTCAGGGCGGGGTTCACGAACCGCTCGAAGAAGTCCAGGACCTCCACCCGGGCTTGCGGCAGGCGCTCCCGCCACGCGGCCCGCAACACCTCCGCCACCCGCTGGTGGCCGCCGCCGTAAGTGGCCGACAGCACGAGCAGGAAGGGAGCGTCCCGAGGGCGGCGGTCCATGGCTTAGGGTCGTGCCGCCCCCACGGGCTGGGCCGCGGGTTGCCACGGTACCGCTTCAGGAGGCAGGAGGATCCGCACGCCTCGCGGAAGCACCCGCACGTGGATGCCCCGCGCGGGCTCCGTGGGGTTGCCGTCCACGTGCGTGGCCACCTCCCGGTCTGCCCGCACCGTCACCTGCCGGCACCGCTGGATCACGATCTCCGGGATGGGGGACCTCCGGAGCATCTTCATGGCCGCGTTCAGGGACCGCATGCGCCGCATGTCCTGGACGATGTACAGGTCGAGCAGGCCGTCCCGCAGGCTTGGCGTGGGCAAGGACGGCACCCGCTCGCCGTACATGCGGCCGTTCACCGCGGCCACCAGCAGCACGCGCCCCGTGAACCGGTCGGACTCCGTCGTCACCTCCACCTCGAGGGGTTCCCGGCTGCTCACGAGCTCCAGCAGGCTCGCGAGGAAGTACACCGCGCGGCCGCGGAAGATCCGCCGGCCCCGGAGCCGGCTTGCGCCCGCGGCCACGCGGGCGTCGAAGCCGATGCCGAAGACGTTGACGAAGTAGCGGCCGTTCGCTTCCGCCACGTCGAACTCCACGGGCTCACCGTTCAGCAGGGCCAGGGTGGCGCGCTGCACGCTGCGGGGAAGCGGCAGCCCTCGGACGAACTCGTTGGCGGTCCCCGCGGGGACGATCCCCACCGCGGCCTGGCCGCCGGCGCGGAGCACCCCGTTCACCACCGCGTTCACCGTGCCGTCGCCGCCCACGGCCACCACCGCGCGGAACCCCTCCGCCGAGCCACGCGCCGCGGCGTCCGCCAGGGCGGCGAACCCGGCGGCGCGGTGGATCTGGTAGCGCGCACCCCGGGCCCGCAGCACACGCTCGGCGACGCGCAGGGTGTCCTCCATCCGACCGCCGCCTGCGTACGGGTTCGCCACGAGCAGCAACGGCTCCATCGCCAGCCCCATTCTACGCCACGGCAGGGCGCTAGAAGTCAGCGCAGCGCCGCCAGGAAGCCCGCCAGGGTATCCGCGCCCGAGGTCTCGCCCGCGCGCAGGACCGAACGCGCCGACGCCTGCCAGACGCCCGCCGCAGCCGCGCGCAGGAACCGGTGCCACGCCTCCGACGCGTGGCCGCGGGCTGCGGCCTCCAGGTACGCGCGGGCGATGCGGTGGGTCGAGCGCGCGTGGTGCGCGATGGGTCCGGGATCCCGGCCGCGCACGTGCACCGCCAGCATCCAGCCGCAGAGGAAGTCGTCCCCACTCGGGGTGAGGCCCGGGCCCAGGCCGCACAACATGCTGCTGCCTGCGGCAAGCTCGCCGGAGGCGAGAGCCCGTGCACCCTCCAGGGCCCGGCGCTGCCAGGGGAGCAGGCCGCCCGCAGGGGCTCCGTCCAGCAGGCACGGCAGGATCGACGCGAGGCTCTCCGCGGGCGCTGCGCGTACCAGCCACCGCACGCACGCTTCGAGGACGGATGCGGGCAGCGAGACCCGGGGGACCTGCGGGTTCCACGCCGCGGCCCGGGCGGTCGCCACTCGCACGGGCCCCACGGCCAGCTCCCCGGGCGCGACCCGTACGGCCTCGCCCGCCCGGACGCGCTCCCACGGCACGCCCCGCACCACCACGCTCAGCGGCCCTCGCCCGAGCTCGGGGGAGACCAGGGCCAGGACAACCGCTGCGTCGCCGTCCTCCAGCAGCACGTAGGCGCTCCGACGGAAGGCGGCGAGGACCGTGCCCTGAGAGGGACGGTCAAGCCACGGGGTCAGCGGAGAAGGGTACGCCAGGGCCCGGGGGCGGTCTCGGCCGGGGGCGACGCCTGTTAACGGCCGGGTTCGCGCATCCAGGCGGCCGCGGCCTCTGCCGCCCGCACGATGTTCTGGTAACCGGTGCACCGGCACAGGTTGCCCGCCAGGGCCTCCCGGATCTCCTCCCGGGTCGGCGAGGGCCGCTCGCGGAGGAACGCCACGAGGCTTATGAGGATTCCAGGGGTGCAGAAGCCGCACTGCAGGCCGTGGTGCTCCCAGAAGGCCTGCTGAAGGGGGTGCAGGCGGTCAGGGGTGCCGAGGGCCTCGACGGTGGTGACCTCGTGGCCTGCAGCCTGCACTGCGAGCAACAGGCACGACCGCACAGGCTGCCCGTCCAGCAGTACGGTGCAAGCCCCGCAGACGCCCTGCTCGCAGCCGAGGTGGGTCCCCGTGAGGCCCAGGTCCTCGCGCAGGGTGTCCGCGAGCGTCTTGCGCACGGGCACCGTCACCGTGTGGGTCCGGCCGTTCACCAGGAGCTGGACGGTCCGCGTGGGCTCACGCATGGGGCTCCCCTCCGGTCGCGCGCTCGAACGCCCGGCGCAGCGCGCGTCCGGTCAGCACCGCAGCCAGGTGCCGGCGGAACTCCGCAGAGGCGTGCAGGTCGCCGTCGGGCGACAGGCGTGCCCTCGCCTCCTCGCCGGCCGCGCGGAAGTCCTCCACCGCCGCCAACTCAACCTCCCGCAGCCGCACCGGTGTGGGTCCCGCACCCACGTACGCGAGGCGGACGTCCCGGACGCGGCGGTCCTCCACGTACACGCCCGCGGCCACCCCGCAGAGCGCGTAGTCGCCGTGACGGTTGGTGACTTCGACGAAGGCCCACCCCCAGCCGGCCGGGAAGACCGGGAACTGCGCCTCCACCAGGAGCTCGTCCGGCCGCAGGGCGGTGGTGAGCTGTCCCGTGAAGAACTGCTCGGCCGGGATCTCCCGAGTCCCCAGGCGGCTCCGGACGAGGAGCCGCGCGCCCAGGGCCACGGCGACACCGGGGAGCTCTGCAGCGGGGTCCGCGTGGGCCAAGCTACCGCACACGGTACCCCGGTTGCGGATCTGCGGGTGCCCCACGTACCGTACCGCCTCCGCCAGCAGGGGAACGCGGCGGGCCACCTCCTCGGACTCCTCCACGCGCCGCTGCCGGACCCTGGCACCCACCCGGAGCCAGCCGGCTTCCTCGTGGAGGTAGTCGAGTTCGTCCAGCCGGTTGATGTCCACCAGGCAGTCGGGCCGTGCCAGCCGGAGGTTCAGCAAGGGCAGGAGGCTCTGGCCGCCGGCGAGCACCTTGGCGGCCTCGCCCCGCTCCGCGAGACAGTCCACGGCCTCTTCCACGGTGGTGGGGTCGCAGTACTCGAAGACGGGCGGCTTCACGGGTGGCGCAGCTCCTGGCCTAAGCGTTCCGGAGTTGCTCGTCGAGGCACTGGAAGAACTGTCCGGCCAGCATGCGGGCGATCCCCGGGATCATCCGGCTGCCGATGGTCAGGGCACCGCCCACCTGCACGTCGCCAGACCAACGCACCTCGGTCTGCGGGCCGCGGTCCACGAGCTCCAGCAGCCCCACGGCGCGTACGAAGCCCGCGCCGCTCGTGCCCTCCACCTGGACTGCGTAGCGTTCCGGCGGCGTGCGCTCCGTGATCCGGAGCTTCCCCTTGTAGGTGCCCCGCACCGCGGCGATGCCGATGGACAGCACCGCCTCGAACTCCTCGGGCCCCAGGGGCCGCAGCTCCTGCATGCCCGGGGTGCAGCGGGCGAGGGACTGCGGGTC
>BEII01000001.1 GCA_002898935.1 bacterium HR32 | reverse complement strand
GGACCAAGCGGGAGCTTTTGGCCCGTAAGAACAACGGCGAGCGGGCGGCCAAGCCCCGCCGCCGGGGACGGTCGGCCCCCACCCCGCCCGCGGGCCTGTTCCGGGACGACTGAGGCCTGCCTGACAACCCTCCGAGGGGTCTGGTAGAATCGTCCGGCTGGGTCTGCGCGGCCCCGCGGGGCCGTGACTTACCCTTCTCGTCTCCGCGCGGCGGAGACCGGGGAAGATTCCCTGTCCGAGGGAGGGAGACGGTGCGCAAGCCCTACGAAATGGTGTTCATCCTTCGGCCCGACCTGGACGAAGCGCAGGTCCGGGCCGCGGTGGAGCGGGTGACGGCGCGGATCGTGGAACGCGGCGGGGAGGTGCGCTCCACGGAGCCCTGGGGCAAGCGACGCCTGGCTTACCCCATCCGGAAGCACCGGGAGGGCTACTACGTGCTCGTCCGGTTCGACCTGGACGGCCAGCGCGTGCAGGACTTGAAGTCCGCGGTGGCGCTGCACGAGGAGGTCATCCGGTTCCTCGTGTGCGAGGCGGTGCCGGTCCAGGCCCCGGAGGCACCCGCGCCGGTGGCTGCGGAGGCGGTCCCGGCCGGGGGAGGTGAGGCGGGGTGCTGAACCGCGTGGTGTTGATCGGCCGGCTCACCCGCGACCCTGAGCTACGCTACCTGCCCAGCGGCCAGCCCGTGGCCACCTTCACCCTGGCGGTGGACCGCCCCTTCGCCAACGCCCAGGGCGAGCGCAAGACGGACTTAATCCCCGTGGTGGCGTGGCGCAAGCTGGCCGAGCAGGTGTCCGCGCACCTAGCGAAGGGACGGCTGGTGGCGGTGGACGGCCGGCTGCAGATCCGTGAGTACGAGTCCCAGGACGGACAGCGGCGCCGGGCGGTGGAGGTGGTGGCGGAGGCGGTGCGGTTCCTGGACCGCAAGGCGGAGCCCGCGCCAGAGGCCGCGGCGACGGAGGAGTTCGAGCCCGCGCCGGAGCCGGAAGAGGAAGACGTGCCCTTCTGAGGTGTGAGGAGGTCAGGCGGAATGGCGGAGAAGGAGAAGAAGGAGAAGCGGGAGTGGAGGCCCCGGCGCCCCCGGCGGAAGGTGTGCAGCTTCTGCTCGGAGCGGGCGCGGTTCGTGGACTACAAGGACGGCAACCGCCTGCGCCGGTTCGTGTCCGAGCGCGGGAAGATCCTGCCCCGCCGCGTGACGGGCACGTGCGCCAAGCACCAGCGCATGCTGGCGGTGGCCATCAAGCGGGCCCGCGAGCTCGCGTTGCTCCCCTACACCGCGGACTAGGGCCGGCAGGGCCCGGGGTCTAGGCGGGCCGGAGGACCATGGCGAACGTTCGGGCCGGGCCCACCCCGGTGCGCGAGCGCACCGCGAGCCTGACGGAAGGAGCTCTTCTGGCAGCGCTCACCGTGCTGGTGGCGCTGCTCGTGGCCCTGTTTGGCTCCCTGGGCCTAGTGGCCGCGCCCCTGCCGCTGTTCGTCCTCACCTACCGCCGGGGCGTGCGGACGGCGGCGCTGAGTGCCGTGGTGGCGGGTCTGGTGCTTTCGCCCTTCTTCGGGTTCCCGCAGGGCCTCCTGTTCGTGGGGGTGTTCGCGCCGGTGGGTGTGGTGCAGGGCGTCCTGGCCCGTCGGGGTGGCGAAGGGCTGGCACCCCGGGCCGTGCTTTGGGGGGCTGTAGTGGGCCTAGGGGTGACGCTCGTGAGCCTCGCGGTAACCCGGTTCCTGGTCGGCCTGGATCCCCTGGAGGCGGTGGTGGAAGCGCAGGTGCGGGGCGCACAAGCGGCTGCGGACCTGAGCCGTAGGCTGGGGGCCCCTCCGCAGCAGGTCCAGCAGATGGAGCTGCTGGCGCGGCAGATGCCGGGTCTGTTGCGCACCATCCTGCCCGCAGCGCTCGTGCTCGGGGTCACGCTGTGGTCGTACGGTTCCTACACGCTGGCCCGGCACGTCATGCGCCGGCTGGGCACCGAGCTGCCGGGGTTTGCGCCCATCCTCACGTGGCGGCTGCCGCCCGCAGGGGGGCTCGTGCTGGTGGGCCCGGTGCTGGCGGGTGCCGTGGTGCAGCCGTGGCTGCCCGAGGTAGGCCGGACACTGGTCGCCAACGGGTTCATGCTCAGCGTGCTCACGTTTGCCTTCTTCGGGTTCCTGACCCTCTTGCACTACCTGGCGGCCCGCGAGGTGCCGAAGGCAGGTCGGGTGTTGGCGGTGGTGGCCGTGTTCCTGCTGGGCGACCTGGGCACGTTCGCCATGGTGGCGTTGGGTTTGGTGGACCTGTGGTTCGACCTCCGGAGGGTCGGGCCGCGGGCGGAGCGTTCGCCATGAAGGTGATCCTCACGCGGGACGTGCCGTCCCTGGGCAAGGCGGGGTCCGTGGTGGACGTGAAGGAGGGCTACGCCCGGAACTACCTGCTGCCCCGGGGCCTGGCCCGCGAGGCCACGGAGGGTCAGCTGCGGGCGCTCGAGCAGGAGCGGGCCGCGCAGCAGCGCCGGGCCGCCCGGGAGGAGGAGCGGGCGCGCGCTGTGGCGCAGGCCCTGGAAGGACGCACGGTGCGCGTGCGGGCGAAGGCGGGGAGCGCAGGCAGACTGTTCGGCGCGGTGACGGCGCAGCAGGTGGCTGAGGCGCTCAAGGGCATGGGGTTTGACGTGGACCGCAGGCAGGTGGAGTTGCCGGAGCCCATCAAGGCCGTGGGCACGCACACGGTCACGGTGCGGCTGCCGCACGGCCTGCTGGCACGGGTACGGGTCGAGGTGACCGCCGATGGCTGACCGGCTGCCCGCCCGCGCGCGCGGGCGCAACGCGACCCCGAGCCGGGCCGAGTTGAAGCGCCGGGTGGGCGCGCTATTCAGCGTGCTGAGCGAGGTGTACGGGCCCGAGCGGCTCATCGTGAAGGCGGGTAAGCTGGAGGCGCTCACCCTGATGCGGTCCGGGCGCCTCGCGGACCGGGTGGTGGCCCTCCAGCGGCTGGTGTACGACGATCCCACGATCCACAGTGCGCCCCCGGAGTCCGAGATCCCACGGGTCCTGTCGGAGGTGGAGGAGGAGCTGGCGGACCTGGTGGCCCAGAGGCGGGTGGAGGAGGAGCTGGAGCGCAAGGTGGCCGAGCGGATGAACCAGCGGCAGGACGACTACCTGCAGGAGATCCGGCTGCAGGTGCTGCGGGAGGCCACGGGCCCGGAAAGCGCCGCCACCCGCAAGAAGCTGGAGGAGCTGGAGGCGCTGGAACGGGTCCGGCTGTCGCAGTCGGCTCTGGAGGCCCTGCGCCCTCGCCGCCTGAAGGAGGTGGTGGGGCAGGAGCGGGCCATCCGGGCGCTGCTGGCCAAGCTCGCTACCCCGTACCCGCAGCACGTGATCCTCTACGGTCCGCCGGGCGTGGGCAAGACCACCGTGGCCCGGCTGGCCCTGGAGGAAGCGCGGCGGCTGCCGTACACCCCGTTCCCGGAGAACGCGCCCTTCGTGGAAGTGGACGCCACCACCCTGCGGTGGGACCCGCGGGAAGTTACCAACCCGCTGCTGGGCTCGGTGCACGACCCCATCTACCAGGGCTCCCGGAGGGACTTCGCGGACGTGGGGATCCCGGAGCCGAAGCTGGGGCTGGTGACGCGGGCGCACGGAGGTGTGCTGTTCATCGACGAGATCGGCGAGATGGACCCGCTGCTGCAGGCCAAGCTGTTGAAGGTCCTGGAGGACAAACGGGTGACGTTCGAGTCCAGCTACTACGACCCCGACGACCCCCACGTGCCCGCGTACGTCCGGCGGCTGTTCGAACAGGGGGCACCCGCGGACTTCGTGCTCATCGGCGCCACCACCCGCGACCCGGAGGAGCTTTCAGCCACCCTGCGGTCGCGCTGCGCGGAGGTGTTCTTCGACCCCCTGTCGCAGGCGGACATCGAGCGGATCGTGGTGCAGGCGGCGCGCCGGCTGCGGGTGAGCCTGCACCCCAAGGTGCCGGAGCTGGTCGCCGCCTACACCGTGGAGGGCCGCAAGGCGGTGAACCTGCTGGCGGACGCCTACGGCATGGCCCTGTACCGGCGCAAGGGCCGGGGCGGTCGCGTGCGGATCACCGAGGAGGACATGCTGGAGGTAATCCGGGTCTCCCGGCTGACGCCGTCTACCAGCGCGCGGGCGTCGGACGTGCCGGAGGTCGGAAAGGTGTTCGGACTCGGGGTGGCCCACTACCTGGGCTCCATCGTGGAGGTGGAAGCTGCCGTCTTCCCTGCGGGGCAGCGCGGCCGCGGTGCGGTGCGGTTTAACGAGACCGCGGGGAGCATGGCCAAGGACTCGGTGTTCAACGCCCTGTCCGTGGTCCGACGGCTGCTGGGCGTGGACCTCGGGCAGTACGACGTGCACGTGAACGTGGTGGGCGGGGGGCTCGTGGACGGCCCGAGCCTCGGGCTCGCCATCACCGCGGCCCTGGCCAGTGCGGTGCAGAGCCGGCCCGCCCTGCAGAACGTCGCCCTGACGGGCGAGGTGAGCATCCAAGGCCGGGTGCGGGGCGTGGGCGGGATCCCCGAGAAGCTTTATGGCGCGCGGCAGGCCGGGATCAAAAAGGTGGTCCTCCCGCAGGAGAACCAGAACGACCTGCCGTCGGAGGTCGGAGGGCTGCAGGTTGTGCTGGTCCAGACCGTGGAAGAGGCGTTGCCTCACGTCCTGGTGCCCCAGGGCCGCAGGCGCCACTAGACCGCCCCGTCGGCTATCCCTCCGGGGCGGTCCCCCGCGGCTGCAGTCGCTACCCACACAGTCCACAACTTCCCCTGCCCACAAGTTACCCACAGGGGACCACCGGTACGGCCCCAGGAAACCCACTCACGGCTCACACCTGCCCGGAATCCACAGCTTGTCCTAGGGGTTGGTCACAGCCCCGGCGTGGTAGAGGGTTGGTGGACAAACGGCAGCGAACGGCCGTTTGCTATTATAGGGAGGGGTAGCCGTGGCCACCGCCGTAGACCGCGTCCCGCCGCAGAGCCTCGAGGCCGAGATGGGCGTGCTCGGCTCCATGCTCCTGGACCGCGACGCCATCGCGGCGGTGGTCGAGCTGCTACGGCCCGAGGACTTCTACCGCGAGGCGCACCGGCTGGTCTACTCCGCCATCGTAGACCTCTTCGAGCGGGGGGAGCCGGTGGATCTCATCACGGTGACCGACCGCCTCCGGGACCTGGGCCGGTTGGAGGAAGCAGGCGGTGCTGCCTACGTGGCCTCGCTGCTGAATGCGGTGCCCACCGCGGCCAACGCGGAGTACTACGCCCGCATCGTGGTCCAGAAGGCCATGCTGCGCGCCCTCATTCGCGTCGGGACGCAGATCGCCCACCTGGGGTGCGAAGGCGAGGAGGACGTGGAGGTGCTGGTGGACCGCGCGGAGCGGCTGGTGTTCGAGATCGCCAACCGCCGTATGCAGCAGGACTTCCAGCCCCTCCGGGACCTCATCCGCGACACCATGGAGCGGCTGGACACCCACTACGAGCGGGGGATGATCACCGGCGTGCCCACCGGGTTCACGGACCTGGACGAGCTCACCGGCGGGCTGCAGCGGGGAGACCTCGTCATCGTGGCGGCACGGCCGTCCATGGGCAAGTGCCTGAAGTACGACAGCCTCGTGGTGGACCCGCGCACCGGCCTGCTGCGGACCATCGAAGAAGTGGTGCGGGACCGGCAGGGGGCCGTCCTGACCCTGGACGGCGGACACTTCCGAGAAGCCCATCCCTCCGCGTTTGTGGACGACGGCACCAAGCCCACCTTCCGGGTGCGCACCGCCCTGGGCCGGGAGGTGGAGGTGACCGCCACGCACCCGTTCCTCACCCCCGAGGGCTGGAAGCCGCTGGCAGCCCTGCGGCCGGGGCACTTCGTGGCGGTCCCCGCGCGGCTGCCGGTTTTCGGGACCCTGGACCTGCCGGCCGCGGAGGTGCGCATGATCGCGTACCTGTCCGCAGGCCGGCTGCCCGCGCAGCCAGAGGTGAGCCGCGACTTCCTGGACGCGGCCTCGGCGTGCGCTGCGGTGCGGGCCGCACGGGTACCGGCCCTCGCCGGCGCGGTGCGTCCGTGGCGCGGTGTAGACCCTGCGGACGCCTCCGCGGTGGTGGCGGAGTTCCTGCAGGACTACCCGTCCCTGGCGGAGCCTGCAGACCGCCGCCAGCTGCCTGAGGCCGTCTTCCAGCTCAACCGGCCGAAGCTGTGTCTGCTGCTCCGGTGCCTGCTGGCCTGCGTGGCGGCGGTGGAGGGCGACCCGGAGGGCTGGTCCCGCGGCACGCAGGAGGCCTTCGGGATCCGGGCGGAGTTGCCGAGCCCGGCTATGGCCCGTCAGGTCCAGCACCTGCTGCTGCGGCTCGGCGTGGTCGCCGCCTGGGACCGCGGCGGGACCCTCGAGGTGCGGGGCGAGGCTGCAGTCGAACTGCTGCGGACGTGCGGGGTGCTGGGGTGGGACCGGCTCCGCCAGTGGGCCCGCTACGCGCCCCAGCCCCTGCTCTCCGAGCCGGACTTCGTGTGGGACCCCATCGTGTCCGTGGAATATACGGGCGAACACCCCGTCTACGACCTTACCATCCCCGGCACCCACAACTTCGTGGCCAACGACGTGTGCGTCCACAACACCACCTTCTGCCTGAACATCGCGCAGCACGCCGCCGTGGAGCACCGCACGCCCGTGGCCATTTTCTCCATCGAGACCAGCGCGGAGCAGCTCGTGCAGCGGATGCTGTGCGCGCAGGCGCAGGTGGACGGGCAGCGCCTGCGGCGGGGCTACCTGTCAGAGGCGGACTGGCGCCGGCTCACCCGGGCCATGGGCGCCCTGGTGGACGCCCCCATCTTCATCGACGACTCCTCCAACCTGTCCGTGGTGGAGATGCGGGCGAAGGCGCGGAAGCTGAAGGCCGAACACGGGCTGGGCCTCATCGTGGTGGACTACATCCAGCTAATCCAGTCCTACCGCCGCACGGAAAACCGTACCCAGGAGCTCAGCGAGATCGCCCGCGGGATCAAGTCCCTGGCGAAGGAACTGGAGGTCCCCATCCTGGCCGTCTCCCAGCTGTCCCGGGCTGCGGAGCAGGGCGGGTCCAAGATCCCCATGCTGTCCCACCTCCGGGAGAGCGGAGAGCTGGAGCAGGTGGCGGACCTGGTGCTGTTCCTATACCGCGAGGACTACTACGACCCCGAGCGCGCCCGCAGGGAGGGCAAGGAGAACGTGGCCCTGGTGCGGGTGGCCAAGCACCGCAACGGCCCCACGGACGACCTCGAGCTGTTCTTCCACAAGGAGACCTCCCGGTTCGCGAACCTCGACCGCAGGCACGGGACGGCGTAGCGTCCGTCTACACACCCCCGACATCCGCCTGTGGTACAGTGGCCTCACAAGCTCCGGGGGGGTGCCATGCGCAGCTGGAAGCTCCTAGGGATGTGCGCGGTGCTCGGAGGGGTGGCCTGGGGGAGCTACCAAGCGGGGCTGCGGGCGACGGACAGGACCGCGGTCACGGTCGTGCCCGCACAGGCACCCCTGCAGGAGCTCATTCCCCTCCCTGGGCCGGGGCGGCAGTTCCCCGGCTCCCAGCCGCAGCCCGGACAGGGCGAGGAGTGCGAAGCCAGGGTGTACTTGTTCTTCAACGGCCGCTTTTACGAGATGCGGCCCGGCCCTGGCCTTGGCCCCGACGGCAGGCCCGGCGCGCCCCAGGAGCTGATCCCGCTGCAGCCGGTGCCCGGGCCAGGACAGCCGTCCCCAGCTCCGCCCGCGCCGCGCGGCAACAACCCGTTCCTGCCGCCGCTGCCGCCCGGGCCCCGCTTCTAGGAGCGTGTCCGAGAAGTCTGCGCGGGTCAGCAGACCGGGATCCCCGAGAAATCGAGCTCGCGATTCGTGGGGTCTGGTCGGCTACCTTCGCAGGTAGGGGATCGGGTCTACGGGAACGCCCCGGTAGCGGACTTCGAAGTGCAGGTGGGGTCCGGTGCTGCGGCCCGTGGAGCCCACCTCGCCCACCAGTTGGCCGGCCCGCACCCGGTCGCCGCGCTGCACCCGGATCCGCCGGAGGTGGGCATAGAGGGTCTGGTAGTCCGACCCGTGCGCGAGGACCACCACCAGGCCGTACGCCGAGGCCCACCCCGCGTACTCGACCCCCCCGTCCGCGCGGGCGGCCACCGGAGCCCCCTCGGGCGCGGCCACGTCCACCCCGGAGTGAAAGTGCCAGCCCTCACCGAAGGGGTCGTCGCGCCAGCCGTAGCCCGACACGAGCGCCCCGCGCACCGGAAGCCACAGATCCGCGGCAGGGACCTCGGAGGCCACCAGGCAGGCAAGGAGCGCGCCGACCAAGCCCAGGAAGCGGACCACGGAGGCCCGGCGAGCAAGATCCGTGCCTACCCCCGGGCCGCCTGCACCACCGCGTCCACGTTCTCCGGAGGGGTGTCTATGGGGATCACGCAGCCGCCCGCCACCACGTGCCCGCGCCCGGCGGTCTGCTGCAGCGCGTCGCGCACCTCCCGGGCCACTTCGTCCGGGGAGCGGTCGGCCAGCGTCGCCTCGTCCACCCCGCCCCACAGGCAGGCGGAGGTCCGCTGGCGGGCCTCCCGCAAGGAGGGCGGGGTCCGGCGGTCGTGCCAGTTGAAGGCGTGCACAGGGTAGTCGGCCAGCAGGTCCAGGTATGGGCGCTCGCCGTGGGCGTGCAGGACTACCAGCTCGGCCCCTGCTGCGGCCTCCAGCACTCGCAGGTCGTAGGGCCGGCCGAAGGCCTCGTACTCCTCCTCGGTGACCGCGCCCGCGCACGCCATCTGCGTGGCGAAGAAGACGCCGTCCGCGCCCGCGCCCAGGCAGGCCGCCACGAACCGGCTCGTGACGTCCGCGATCACCTCGAGCCCCTCGTGCAGCCGGTCCGGCTCTTCCCGCAGGTAGCGCAGCACCGCCTGGTCTCCCGACAGGGTGCGGGCCACGGTGAGGGGGCTGAACACCGTGGCGAGGACCGGGACTTGCGGGCCCACGCCCTCTCGCACGAGCCGCAGCACGCGCAGCTCTCGGCCGTAGGCGCCTGCGGTGACGTCCAGGGGACGCAGCCGGGCCCAGTCCTGCCCCCGCTTCACCGGCCGGTCCAAGTACGTGCGCACCCCCTCGCGGTTCGGTCGGTAAGCCGCCCGCAGCCCCCAGTCTTCGCCGTAGTACCCGCTGGTGGGCGTGACCTTGAGAAGGTCGAAGCCGTGGCGGCGCCAGAAGGCCACGTGCACCTGCGCGCAGGTCTCCGCACGCTGGTCGTGTTGGGGAAAGTGCCGCCACAGGGCCACCGGCGGGGCGTCCGCCACACCGCCCTGGAGCGCGGCACGCACGCGGTCCCAGTGCACCTCTCCCTCCGGGGAGGAGGTTCGGCGCAAGACCCGCGGCGTTCCTGCGTGTTGACACCCTCCGCGCGGGTCCCGTATCGTCAAACTGCACCGCACGGCGCAACCCGCACGCATGGCCTGCGAGGGAGGGACGATGCCGCAGATCGCGCGAGGGCTGGAAGGGGTGGTGGCGGGTACTACCGCCCTCAGCTTTATCGACGGCCGCGGGGGACGGCTGGTCTACCGTGGCTACGACATCCAGGACCTCGCGCAGAAGTCCACCTTCGAGGAGGTCTGTTACCTGCTGTGGTACGGCCGGCTTCCACGCCGTGCGGAACTCGAGGCGCTTGGAGCCGAGCTGGCGGGGGTGCGGGCCCTCCCTGCCGACCTCGAGGGGTTGCTCCGGAGCCTTCCCACTCGCCTCGACCCCCTGGACGCCCTGCGGACGGTGCTGTCGCCCCTCATGGGGTACGACGAGGACCCGGAGGACGGCTCCCGGGAGGCGAACCTGCGGCGGGCGAAGCGGCTCGTGGCGCTCACCAGCACCGTGGTGGCAGCCTTCCACCGGCTGCGCCAGGGCCAGGCGCCGGTCCCCCCGGACCCCCAGCTGGGCCACGCGGCGAACTTCCTGTACATGCTGCGGGGCGAACCGCCGGACCCGCTGCACACCCGGGCGCTGGACGCGTACTTCGTCCTCCTGGCGGACCACGGGTACAACGCCAGCACCTTCACCGCCCGCGTGATCGCCAGCACCCTGTCGGACATGGTGGCGGCGGTGGTGGGCGCCATCGGCGCGCTGAAGGGGCCCCTCCACGGGGGCGCGGCGCGCTGGACCATGGAGATGCTGCTCACCATCGGGTCCCTGGACAACGTGGAGCCGTACGTGCGGGGGCTGTTCGAGCAGCGGAAGAAGGTCCCCGGGTTCGGGCACCGCGTGTACAAAGTCGAAGACCCCCGGGCCCGGGTGCTGCACCGGCTCTCCCGCCAGGTGGCGGAACGGACGGGCGGGCTCGTGTGGGTGGAGATGTCGGAGCGGGTGGACGAGGTGGTGGCGCAGCTGCGGGGCGACCGGGAGATCTACCCGAACGTGGACTTCTACTCCGCCTCGCTGCTGTACAACCTCGGGATCCCGCCGGACCTCATGACGCCCCTGTTCGCGTGCAGCCGGATGGCGGGCTGGACCGCCCACGTGATCGAGCAGCACGACGACAACCGGCTGTACCGTCCGGAGTCGGAGTACACGGGCCCGAAGGACCTGGTCTACGTGCCCGTGGACGAGCGCTGAGCCCCGCTACAGGTCCTTGCCGCGGTACACCATGTACGCTCGGTAGCCGGACCGCTCCCAGAACGCTTCTGCCTGCGCGTTGCCCACGGCCACGGTCAGCTCCACCCGCCGTACACCCCGTTCGCGCATCCACGCCTCCAACCGCGCCACCAGGGCGCGTCCCAGACCCTGGCCCCGGTAGCCCTCCCGGGTGTACACGTCTTGGATGTAGCCGCGCCGCCGACGGCGAAAGAAGGCCGGCAGGAGGGTGATGCGGCCGACCGCGAGCCCCACCAGCTCCCCCTGGGACTCCGCCACCACCACCAGCACGTCCTCCCGGCCGAGCAAGTGGCTGAGGTACTCCTCGTACGCCCTCCGCCAGGTGCGGCTCAGGGCGAAGGCGCCGTCCAGCCGCTCGTGGAGCCGCGCCAGCTCGCCCCACAGCTCCACCACCCCGGCCAGGTCCCGCACCTCCGCGGGCCGGATCCGGACGTCGCGCACCGCTGCCACAGGACGCAGATTGGGCGGGAACGGGGGGGAATCCTCCGCGGGCGGGATCCAGGCGTCGGTCCGATCCGGTAGGATGGTGGGGACATGGACTGGGCGGAGCGGCTCCGGGCGCTCGAGGGGATGACGCGGGAGAGCGCCACCGAGATCGGGGTGGCAGCCGCGGAGGCGCTGGAGGCCTGGCTGCGGGAGCGACAGGACCAAGACGCCCGTGCGTTCCTGGAAGCGCTGGACGAAGCCACCCGCCAGATCACCGACCGCAAGCCGACCACCGCACCCCTGCACAACCTGCGGTACCGCATGCTGCAGTTCGCCGCGGAGATGCAGCGGGAGCGCGTCCCCGCCGGGCAGATGCGGGAGGAGCTGGCGGACTGGCTGCGGGGCTACCGCGCGCACGTGGCGGAGTCCCACGCCCGGATCGCGCACCACGGCGCCGAGGCGCTGGCGGACTGCGAGGTGGTGCTAACCCTCTCGTACAGCAGCACGGTGTACGCGGTGCTGGAGGAGCTGTTCCAGCACAACCCAGACCTGAGCGTGGTGGTGTTCGAGGCGCGTCCGTTCCTGGAGGGGCGGCGGATGGCGCAGGCGTTGGCGGAGCTGGGCGTGTCGGTGACCCTCACCGTGGACGCGGCCATGGCGTACTACATGGACGTGGCGGCCGCGGTGCTCACGGGTGCGGAGGCGGTGTCCCTGGAGGGGACCTTCGTGAACAAGGTGGGCACCCGACCCCTCATGACCTGCGCCCACGTCCACGGGGTCCGCAGTTACGTGGCCACGGAGACCGTCAAGATCCTGCCCCCCACCCAGCGGGGCGAGTCGGTGCTGAGCGCGGTGGGTTCCCCCGAGGACATCGCGGCAGACTGGGTGCCCCCGCCGGGGGTGGAGGTGTCCCCGGTGCTGTACGAGCCAACCCCGGACCGGCTCGTGACCGCGTACATCACGGAGGAAGGGGTGGTCTCGCCCGTGCGCCTGGCGACCCTGAGCCGCCCCTTGGGCGTTTAGCGACTGTGGACCGGCCGCGCTTCTCTCCCTACGTGGACGTGGCCGTGCGCGCGGTGCGCGAGGCGGCGGACGTGTTGCGGGCGTACTTCGCCCGCCCCCCAAAGCCCGGGGAGGTCCGCTACAAAGGGCCCGTGAACCCCGTCACCGAAGCCGACCACGCCAGTGAGGCGTGCATCGTTTCGCGGCTGCGGGAGGCGTTCCCCGACCACGGGGTCGTGGCGGAGGAGGGGCGCGGCGCCCGCGCGGACGGCGCGCCCTGCTGGTACGTGGACCCCTTGGACGGCACCACGAACTTCGCCCACCGCCTGCCGTGGTTCGGGATCTCCGTGGCCCTGGCGGAAGGGGAGCACGTGCGGCTGGGCGTGGTGTACCACCCCGCTCTGGACGAGCTGTTCGTGGCCGAACGCGGGGCCGGCGCGTGGCTCTTGAGCGGGGAGCAGCTGTGGCGGCTGGAGGTGTCGCGCACCGCGCGGCTGCAGGAGGCCCTGGTCGCCACAGGGACCCCCACGGACATCGGCACCACCGGGAACAACCTCCCGCAGATCGTGACCATGCTCAAGCTCGCGGAGGACGTGCGGCAGATGGGCTCCGCGGCCCTGAACCTGTGCTACGTGGCCGCAGGCCGGCTGGACGCCTTCTGGGAGCCAGACCTCAACCCGTGGGACGTGGCCGCAGGGGCGCTCATGGTGCTCGAGGCGGGAGGCGTGGTCACCGGCATGGACGGCTCTCCGTACGCGGTCACCACCCGCAGTCCCCTCGCCACCAACGGGGTGCTGCACCCCCAGATCCTCGCGCTGTTCCAGACACGGCTGGAGGGGCCCTTCGGCACGAGCGCCTAGCGCCGGGCCGCGGGTCCCTCCTGCAGCGCGGGCAGCCGCTCGCGCACCGCGGCCACCAGCCACAGGGTGAGGACGCCGTTCACGACGCTGGTGGCGAGGTTGAAGGGGACAAAGGCGGTCCACAGGAGCGGCAGCACGCGGCGCTGCACCGTGGCCACGTCCGTGGGGCTGTAGTCGAAGAACACGGGCAGCACCACCAAGAGCAGGACGGGCACCATGAGGACCGTGCGGGCCACGGCGCCGAGGGCCACCCCCTTCGCCAGGCCCCGCAGGTCGGGCTCCCGGCCGTAGACCCAGGCGGCCGTGGCCGTGAAGAACGCCACCGCGGCGAAGTTGGCGAAGGGTCCCACCCAGCCGGTGCTGCTGCCGAAGAGGAGCACGTACACCAAATTCTTGAGCAACGCCACCAGGACCGCGGCCGGGGGCCCGTACAGAACCCCCGCCAGCAGGGTTGGGACCTCGCTCGGGTCGAACTTCAGGTAGGGGGCTCCAGGCACGATGGGGAACTGCACAAACCGCATGAGCAACGCGGCCACCGCGGAGAGCATGGCCAGGGAAGCCGTCCGACGCACGCGCATCGCGACCCCTCCTCGTTGGGTTTCCAGCGGAGCACGGACCCAACAAGAAGGCCCCGGAGAGTCGCCCCGGGGCGTCGGATGACGCGATCCGCCGCGCGCACGACGCGGCCACGCCACCGACCTTCTCCCATCCGGACTGTACCGTCGGCCCCGGCTTTACCTGCGCGCCACACCGGGTCCACCGCGCCTCAGACCGTGCGCGGGTCGCGGGCTCGCACCGGGTCACCCCGGTGCCCACCGCCGGTCGGGAATTGGGGACCGTGCAGCCCCCTCACCCTGCCCCGAAGGTCGTGCTCGCTGGTTCGTCCAGATGGTAGCGCGAGGCCCTCCGCGGGACAAGGGCTACACCCCGAAAACCCGCCGCACCGCCTCCCGGTTTCGCGCCGCTGGCGTGAGGGTGTCGTCGTCCTCGCGTACGACCCGGTCCTGCTCCACCACCAGCCAGCCGTCGTAGCCGACTTGCCGGAGCGCCGCGGCCACCGCGGGTAGGTCCAGGGAGCCCCGGCCCAGCTCGACGAACGTCCCGGACTTGGCCGCGTCCGCGTAGGTGGCACCGGCCGACAGGAGCTGGCGCAGCCGCGGGACGTCCACGTCCTTGAGGTGGACGTGCGCCACCCGGCGGGCGTGGCGCCGGCACACCGCCACGGGGTCAGCGCCCCCGAACAGCAGGTGGCCGGTGTCCAGGCACAGGCCCACGGACTGTGCTTCGGTGTGGGCGAGGAGGGCCTCGACTTCCCGCTCGTTCTCCACGTAGGTCCCGCCGTGGGGATGGAACGCCACCCGCAGCCCGTAGCGGTGCCGCACCAACCCCGCCAGGCGCGTCACGCGCTCGCCGTAGGCGGGCCACTCCTCCTCCGGGATCCCGCAGGTGGCCGTGAGGTCGGGACGGCCCGCGACGCGGGCCCGCAGCTCGTCTCCTGCGTCCGCGAGCACCACGAGGCTGCCCGCACACCGTGCGACCAGTTCCGCCACCCGCCGGGTCTCCTCCTCCGCTTCTCCGAAGCGGCTGGCCTCCCGCAGGGGGACGGGCACGAAGGCGGCCACCAACGCGAGGCCGCGCGCGGTGAGGGCGGCGCGCAACCCCTCCGGTTCGGTGGGCAAGAAGCCCCACGGGCCGAGTTCCGTACCTTCGTAGCCCGCCTGGGCCATCTCGTCCAGCACCCGCTCCCAGGGCAGTTGGGGACCCCAGCCCGGGATCTCGCACACCCCCCAGCTGATGGGAGCAGCGGCTACCTGCACTCCGCTCACCTCCTGTCGCCTCTGCGGGGGATTCGCCGTGCGGTGCACGGGCCCTGCGTGCTCTACAATCTCGAGGAGAACAGCTGGAGGTGGGTGCGGTTGCACAGCATCACAGCGGACCGGTTGCGCGTGAGCCCCCGCGGCGCGTCAGACGGCGTGGTGGTGCGGGTGACGCCCGAAGAGGCGGGGTGGGAGCAGCTGGGCTTCGAGGTCCGCCGCCTCGCGGCCGGGCAGCGGTGGAGTGCGTCCACCGGCGCGTGCGAGGCGGTGCTGGTGTGGCTGGGGGGCCGGGCCACCGTGCGGTCGGACCGCGGGGTTTGGGACGGGGTGGGCAGGCGAGCTTCGCCCTTCGACGGCATGCCGTACGCCCTGTACCTGCCGCCCCGCACCGCCTTCGAGGTGGTACCCGCAGGACCGGTAGAGCTGGCGTACGGGTGGGCTCCCGCCGAGGGTCGCTTCCCCCCGCGGCTGGTGACCCCCCGGGAGGTGGAGGTGGAGCTGCGGGGGGGCCGCAACGCCACCCGTCAGATCAACGCCATCCTACCGCCCGGCTTCCCGTGCGAGCGGCTGGTGTGCGTGGAGGTGTACACGCCCGGCGGCAACTGGTCCAGCTACCCGCCGCACAAGCACGACCGGCACCGGGTGGACGAGGGAGGGAGGCTGCTCGAGGCGGACCTGGAGGAGGTGTACTTCTACAAGTTCGACCCGCCCCAGGGCTTCGCGCTGCAGCGGGTGTACGCCGACGACGGGTCGTTCGACGTGGCGGTGGTTGCCCAGCAGGACGACCTGGTGCTGGTGCCCAGTGGCTACCACCCCGTGTGCGCGGCCTACGGCTACACGTGCTACTACCTGAACGTGCTGGCAGGTTCCGCGCAGAGCCTGGCCAACGCCGAGGACCCGGCCCATGCGTGGGTGAAGGCCACGTGGACGGAACGCGACCCCCGCGTGCCCATAGTCCGTCCTGAGCCGGAGGAGCCCCGTGGGTGAGTTCGACGTCCTGGCCATGGGGCGCTGCGGGATGGACCTGTACAGCAACGACGTGGGCGCCCCCTTCGTGGAGATCCGCAGCTTCGCCGCGTACGTAGGCGGGTGCCCCACCAACGTGAGCGTGGGCACCCGGCGGCTGGGGCTGCGCAGCGCGCTGCTCACCGCGGTGGGGGAAGACCCCGTGGGCGACTTCGTCCTGCACTTCCTCCGGCGGGAGGGGGTCGAGACGGGGTTCATCCCCCGGAAGCCGGGGCGTCGGACTCCAGCGGTGGTGCTCGGGATCGAGCCACCGGACCGTTTCCCCCTGGTGTTCTACCGCGACAACGCCGCGGACTTGGCCCTGGACATCGACGACGTCCTTCGGGCTCCCGTACGGCGGAGCCGCGTGCTGTTCGTGACGGGCACGGGGCTCAGCGCGGAGCCGAGCCGCACCGCGACCCTGTTCGCCGCCGAGCAGGCCCGGGCCACCGGTACCCGCGTGGTCCTGGACCTCGACTACCGGCCCACGCTGTGGCCGGACGCCCGGGCGTACGGGGTCAACGCGAGGCTCCTCGCAGCGTACGCCCACGTGGTGGTCGGGACGGAGGAGGAGGTGGAGGCCGCCTGCGGGGACGACCGCGTGGAGGCCGCCGCGGAGCGGCTGCTGGCCGCCGGGCCCGAGGCGGTGGTGGTCAAGCGCGGACGGCGGGGCTCGGTGGTGTTCAGCCACGAGGGGACGGCGGAGGCGGAGCCGTTCCCCGTGGAGGTGTACAACGTCCTCGGGGCGGGCGACGCGTTCGCCAGCGGCTTCCTGTACGGATGGCTCCGGGGTTGGGACTGGTACCGGGCCGCGCGGTTCGGGAACGCCTGCGGGGCCATCGTGGTGACCCGGCACGGGTGTGCCAACTTCATGCCGTACGAGGAGGAAGCGCTCCGGTTCGTGGAGGAGCGGGGAGGGCTGTAGTGGCACGGGCGTCGGACGTGGGGGTGCCCTCTGTGGTGCGGGCGGTGCGGATCCTGGAGGCGGTGGGCCGGGCGGCCCGGCCGCCGAGCTTGGGGGAGCTGGCGCGGGAGCTCCGCATCCCGAAGAGCACCGCCCACGACCTGGTGACCACCCTGGTCCGGGAGCGGCTGCTGACCCGTTCCGCGGACGGTCGGTTCCGGCTGGGGCTTAAGGTGCTGGAGCTGTACAGGGCCTACGACGCGGCCAGCGACCTATCCGGTGCATTCGCGGAAGCCTGCCAGGAGCTCGTGCCGCACCACGAGGAGACGTTGGTGCTGTCGGTGCTCGACGGTCGAGAGGTGGTGTACGTGGCCTGCCGCAACGGCACCCAGCCCATTGCGGTGAACTACCGCATCGGACTGCGCCTGCCGGCGCACACGACCGCCACGGGGAAGGCAATCCTGAGCACGCTCGCTGAAGACGAGGTGCGCGCGCTCTTCGGGGACGCGCCGCTTCTGCGACCCACCCGCCACAGCATCGCGACGCTGGAGTCTTTGCTGCGGGAGCTGGAGCGGACCCGGGCTCGGGGCTACTCGGTGGACGACGAGGAGACGGTGGAAGGGATGTGCTGCTTCGGAGCGCCTGTGGTGGCTTCCGGGGGGCGTCGCGCAGGCGTGGCGTTCAGCATGGTCAAGGCCCGGACGAAACCCGCGCGGTTCCGCGAGCTCGGCCGCCAGATCCAGCGGATCGCGTCCGCCCTCTCCGAGCGGCTGGGCGGCACGCGGGCCGGAGACTGAGAGCCGATCCCTCAGCAGGCCATCCACCAAGGGGCCGCGAGGATGTGCTCGGTCAACCACTCCAGTCGATCCCCCGTGTGGAGGAGGAGACCTGCACGGGAGATCCGGGGGGATTCCCGTCGGAAGCTCAAGAGCCCCCTCGCATCGTCAAGACGCGGGCGTGCCGTGGCCTTCACTTCTACCGGAAGTAACGTCCGATCCGTTTCGATCACGAAGTCCACCTCCTCTCCCGTGGCCGTGCGCCAGTGGAGGATCTCCGTCCGCGTCGGCCGGCTCTCCCGCCACACGAGGAGATCGAGGAGGACCAGGTTCTCCAAGTGCGCCCCCTCGGGCTCCCCTTCACCTGCGAGGTGAAGGGCCAACCCCACGTCCCCCCAGTAGAGTTTGGGCATCTTCATGAGCCGCTTCGTACGACTCAGGGCGTAAGCCGGGAGGCGGACCACCAGGAAGGACACCTCCAGCAGGTTGAGGTACCGGTGGGCGGTCGCCTGCGGGAGGGCGACGTCGCGCGCCAGTTCGGTCTGGTTCAGGAGCCGGCCGAGACGCAGGGAGGCGGCCCACATCAGGCGCCGGAAGTCGGGCAGCGCTGAGATGGACGAGAGCTGCTGGAGATCGCGCTCCAGGTAGGTCCGCACATACCCTTCGAACCAGGTCGTGCGCTCTGCCTGAGTCCGCATGTGCACCGCGGGGACCGGGAATCCCCCACGCCGTGCGAGAGCCTTCCAGTCCTCGCGCTCCGTCCGGGCCTCCCGGAGGAGGTCGATCCACTCGCGTTCGTCGGCCGCCAACAGCTCCTCCCAGAGTCCGCAGCGCCCCTGTCCGAGTTGTTCGCGTCGGGTCATGGGCCACAACGTCAGGTAGCTAGCCCGTCCGGCCAGGGACTCGGAGACCCGGCGCAGGAGCAGGAGGTTCGCGGAGCCGGTGAGGAGGAAGCGTCCGGGCCTGCGTCCCCGGTCGATGGCGCGCTTGATGCTCAAGAGGAGCTGGGGCTCCCGCTGGACCTCGTCCAGCGTCACGGGGCCATCCTCGCCGAGGAGGGCATCGGGGTCCCGGCGGGCCAGGTCTGCGACGTCGAGGTCATCCAGCGAAAGGAAGCGGCGTGGCCCCGGTACGAGCCTCTGCACGAGGGTACTTTTGCCCGTCTGCCGGGCGCCCGTGACGACGACGGCCGGCATGACCCGGAGATGGTCAACGAGCCTTCGCTGGAGGTGGCGGGGGAGGATCTCTCTATTCACGTCATGAATTATATGCATTCACGCCGTGAAACGTCTCCACTCGCCCTCGATTCGGAGCCGGCCACATCGAGACGTTTGACAAGCCCGGCCGGACGTGCTCTACTCATGCTGCGCTCGTTCCAAAAGGCGAAGACTGTTCGGAGTTCCGAACAAGCCGTGAGAACCCGACGGCTGACGACGGCGCAGGCCCTGGTGGCCTTCCTCGCGGCCCAGCGCGTGGAGCGGGACGGCCGCGAGGCTCAGTTCTTCGCCGGTGTGTGGGGGATCTTCGGGCACGGGAACGTGGCGGGGGTGGGGCAGGCGCTGCAGGAGTTCCCGCAGCTGCGCTTCTACTTCGGCCGCAACGAGCAGGCCATGGTGCACGCCGCAGCCGCCTTCGCGAAGGCCACCCGCCGGATGCGGGCCTTCGCCTGCACGTCCTCCATCGGACCGGGCGCCACCAACATGGTCACGGGTGCCGCGGCCGCCACCATCAACCGGCTGCCCGTGTTGCTCCTCCCCGGGGACATCTTCGCACGCCGCAACGTGGCCCCGGTCCTCCAACAGCTGGAGGCCGGGTGGTCTCAGGACGTCTCGGTGAACGACTGCTTCAAGCCGGTCTCCCGTTACTGGGATCGCATCAACCGGCCAGACCAGCTGCCCTCGGCGCTCCTGGAGGCCATGCGGGTGCTCACCTCCCCGGTGGAGACCGGCGCGGTGACCCTGGCGCTGCCGCAGGACGTGCAGGCAGAAGCCTGGGACTTCCCCGCGAAGTTGTTCGAGCCCCGGACGTGGCACATCCCGAGGCCTGCGCCGGACGCCCGCCTGCTGGCGCAGGCGGCGGCGTGGATCCGATCGAGCCGCAGGCCCTTTCTCATCGCAGGCGGCGGCGTGCTCTACAGCGAGGCTGAGGACGCGCTGCGGGCCTTCGTGGAGGCCACGGGCATCCCCGTGGGCGAGACGCAGGCCGGCAAGAGCGCGCTGCCTAGCGACCACCCTCAGAACCTGGGCGCCGTGGGCGTGACGGGCACCTTGGCCGCGAACCGCATGGCCCGCGCCGCAGACCTCGTCCTCGCCGTGGGGACCGCCTTGGACGACTTCACCACGGCCTCCAAGACGCTGTTCGAGAACCCCGCGGTGCGGTTCGTGGCGGTGAACGTGAGCCCCCAGGACGCGCACAAGCACGCGGCGCTGCCGCTCGTGGGCGACGCTCGGGTGGCGCTCCAAGAACTGGCCCGTGCGCTCGCGGGCTACCGGGTGTCTGAGGAGTACGCGCAGGAGGTGAGCCGGCTGCGGGAGGCGTGGGAAGCGGAGGTGGAGCGCCTGGTGAGCCAGCGGCACGGCCCGCCCATGGCCCAGGCGGAGGTCATCGGGCTTGTGAACGCCTTCGCGCGCCCAGAGGACGTGGTGGTGTGCGCGGCGGGCAGCCTGCCCGGAGACCTGCACAAGCTTTGGCGTGCCCGCAAGCCCGGCACCTACCACCTGGAGTACGGCTACTCGTGTATGGGCTACGAGATCCCGGGCGGGATCGGGGTGAAGCTGGCGGACCCCGACCGCGAGGTGTACGTGATGGTGGGGGACGGCTCCTACCTCATGATGCCCGGAGACCTGACGACCGCGGTGCAGGAGGGGCTGAAGCTCACCGTGGTCCTGTTGGACAACCACGGGTACAGCAGCATCGGAGGGCTGTCGGAGTCCCTGGGCCTCGGAGGGTTCGGCACTCACCACCGGTTGCGCAACCCCGCCACCGGCCACCTGGACGGCGAACCGTTACCCGTGGACCTAGCCGCCAACGCCCGTAGCCTGGGCGCCCACGCCCTGCGGGCCCACACCCGGGAGGAGCTGTGGAGTGCGCTGGAAGAGGCCCGAAGGCAGGACCGCACCACGGTGATCGTGGTGGAGGTGGACCGAAACGCGCGGGTCCCCGCCTACGAGGCTTGGTGGGACGTGCCCGTGCCCGAGGTGTCTGGGATGCCGTCCGTGCAGCGCGCCCGGGGGGAGTACGAGCGAAGCCGCGCGCGGGAGAGGGACCTGTTATGAGCCGTGTGGCCTTGACGGAGGTTCTGAACTGTGTGGGGGGCGAGTGGAAGCGGCCGAGCGGGTCAGAGGAGCTCGTGGTGTACAACCCGGCGACGGGCGAAGTGTTGGCGCGGGGGTATGGCAGCAGTCGCGAGGAGGTGGACGAAGCGGCGCGGGTGGCGGCGCGGGCGTTCGAGGGCTGGCGTCGGGTGCCGGTGACGGAGCGGGTGCAGTACCTGTTCCGGCTGAAGGGCCTGTTGGAGGAGAACCTGGAGGACCTGGCGCGGACGGTGACGGAGGAGTGCGGGAAGACGTACGAGGAGTCGGTGGGCGAGCTCCGGCGTGGGATTGAGAACGTGGAGGTGGCGTGTGGGGCGCCCAGCCTGATGCAGGGCTACAACACCGAGGACGTGGCGCGGGGGATTGACGAGCATTTGTACCGGCAGCCGGTGGGGGTGGTGGCGGCGATCACGCCGTTCAACTTCCCGGGGATGATCCCGCTGTGGTTCTTGCCGTACGCGGTGGCGTGTGGGAACGCCATCCTGGTGAAGCCTTCGGACAAGGTCCCCCTGACGATGCAGAAGATCATGGGTCTGGTGGAGCGGGCGGGGCTGCCGCCCGGTGTGGTGAACGTGGTGAACGGGGCGAAGGAGACGGTGGACGCGATCTTGGACCACCCGTTGGTGCGGGCGGTGAGTTTTGTGGGGTCGAGTCCGGTGGCCAAGTATGTGTACACGCGGGCGACGGCGAACGGGAAGCGGGCGCAGTGTCAGGGCGGAGCGAAGAACCCGGTGGTGGTGATGCCGGACGCAGACTGGGATCTGGTGCCGCGGGTGGTGGCGGAGTCGGCGTTCGGGTGTGCGGGGCAGCGGTGTCTGGCCAGCTCGTTGGCGGTGGTGGTGGGGGAGGCGCGGGGGCCCTTTCGGGAGGCGATCGCGGAGCTGGCGGCGTCCCGGCGGGTGGGCTACGGGCTGGAGCCTGGGGTGGAGATGGGGCCGGTGATCCGTCGGGAGAGCAAGGAGCGGATCGAGGGGCTCATCGGGAAGGGCGCGGAGGAAGGAGCGCGGATTGTGGTGGACGGGCGTGGGGCGCGGGTGCCCGGGTACGAGGGAGGGTTCTTCGTGCGGCCCACGGTTTTGGAGGACGTGCCGCCGGAGGGGGTGGTGGCGCGGACGGAGATCTTCGGGCCGGTGCTGGGGCTGGTGCACGTACGGGACATTGAGGAAGCCATCGAGATGGTGAACCGGGGGAACTACGGGAACATGGCGTGTTTGTTCACGCGGAGTGGGGCGGCGGCGCGGAAGTTCCGGTACGAGGTGCAGGCGGGGAACATCGGGATCAACGTGGGGGTGGCGGCGCCCATGGCCTTCTACCCCTTCTGCGGGATGAAGGAGAGCTTCTTCGGGGACCTGCACGGGCAGGGCCGGGACGCGGTGGAGTTCTACACCGAGAAGAAGGTCGTGGTGGAGCGCTGGTGACCTCGGGCCCGGGCGTGCGCGCGGTCGTGATCCAGGGGACCTGGGCACCGCGGGGCTCGAAAGCCCCAGACGCCCGCGCGGCGCCGCCGGGAAACCGGGCGTGACGGTGGCCCCAGGTCTCTGTCCAGACGGTTCCCCTGCGGCCGCCGGGTCCCGGGGAGGTGCTGGTGCGGGTGGCTGCCTGCGGGTTGTGCGGGTCGGACCGCGCTCTGTGCGCGGAGGACGAGGACGGGTACATGCGGTACGCGGGCCGGGTGCGCCTGCCGCTGGTGCCCGGGCACGAGTTCGCGGGCGTGGTGGTGGAGGTCGGCCCCGGGGTGCACCGCGTGCGGCCCGGGGACGCCGTGACCTGCGACAACATCGTAGCGTGCGGGCACTGCGCGTCCTGCCGCGCGGGTGCCACCAACCAGTGCGCGTCCGTGGAGGAGATCGGGTTCACCAAGCCAGGTGGTCTCGCGGAGTACGCCATCGTCCCGGAGCGCTGTTGCTTCGACGCGAACCCCATCGTGCAGGCCCTGGGTGCGGGGGACGGTTACCGGGTGGCCGCGCTGCTGGAGCCTGCGGCAGTGGCCTACCAGGGCCTCTTCCTGGAGGCGGGAGGCGTCCCCGCGGGCGGCACCGTGGTCGTGTACGGCGCCGGGGTGGTGGGGTTGAGCTGCGCCGCCCTGGCCCGCGCCGCGGGTGCAGGGCAGGTCCTGGTGTTCAAGCGCAGGCCGGGCGGCGAGGACCTGGCGCGGGCCGTGGGCGCGGAGGTGGTGTACGCGTGGGACGAACTGCAGCGACAGGGCCGCAGGCCAGCCGACGTGGTGCGGGAACTCACCGCCGGGCACGGGGCTGAGCTGCAAGTGGAGGCTTCCGGCGCCCTGCAGGCCACGGTGCCCGAGATGCTGGAGGCTCTGGCCCCGAGAGGCACGGTGCTCCTCCTGGGCCGTCAGGCAGGCGCGGTCCCCGTAGAGCTCGACCGTCTGGTGTCCGCCGCAGGTCGGGTGGTGGGGTCGTTGGGCCACGCGGGCGAGCGCACGTTCCCGCCCCTCGTCGAGCGCGTGGCCCGAGGCGAGTTGCCCCTGGGGGCCTTGGTGGCGCGGGTGGTGACGCTGGACCAGACGCCGCAGGTTCTCCAGGAGCGCCTGCCGCCCGCCGGCAAGACACTGGTGGAGCCTGCAGGGAGGGTGGCGTGAGCGCACCGGCCCGGGTGGAGATGCGAGGCATCACCAAGCGCTTCGGGCCTGTGGTGGCCCTGCAGTCGGTGGACTTCTCTGTGCAGCCGGGTGAGGTGGTGGGCCTGGTGGGCGACAACGGGGCTGGGAAGTCCACCCTCATGAAGATCCTCACGGGCGTGTACCGCCCCGACGCGGGCGAGATCCGCTTCGAGGGCAGGCAGGTGCACTTCTCCTCCCCCCTGGACTCGCGGCGCCTGGGGATCGAGATGGTCTACCAGGATCTCGGCCTCGCGGAGAACCTGGACACCGTGGCCAACCTGTTTTTGGGCCGGGAGCTCACCCGTCCGGTTTGGCTGTGGCGGCTGTTGGACGAGCCCGCCATGGAGCGAAGGGCGGCAGAACACCTGGAAGCGCTGCGGGTAGAGCTGCCGTCCTTGCGGCTCGCGGTGGAGCGGCTTTCTGGAGGACAGCGGCAGGCCGTGGCCATCGCCCGCGCCACCGCCTTCGCGGCCAAACTGGTGATCATGGACGAGCCCACCGCAAGCCTGGCCGTCGCGGAGGCGGGCAAGGTCCTGGAACTCATCCGGCGGCTTCGGGACCAAGGCGTTTCCGTGGTGCTCATCAGCCACCGGTTGCAGGACGTCCTCGACGTGTCGGATCGGGTGATGGTCTTGAACCGTGGCCGGGTGGCCGGTGTGCTCCCGGGCCACAGCGCGCGCATGGAGGACGTGGTGGCGCTGATCGTGGGGGGAGCCGCGTGAGGGCGGAAGTGGTCGGGCGCGCGGCACCGGGGCTCGGCTGGGACCGGGTGCGGGCGGCCCTGGCCCGGATGGACCTGCTGCTCGTCGTGCTGCTGATGATTGCGGTGCTCACCGCCTTGCAGCCGCAGTTCTTCCTCACCCGGGAGAACCTCACCAACGTGGCGCGACAGATCGCCAGCAACGCGGTGCTGGCGCTGGGCCAACTCCTGGTGGTGGTCACCGCGGGCATCGACCTCAGCGTGGGGTCCGTCATGGGGCTGTGCATGACGGTGCTGGCCCTGGCCACCAAGGCGGGTTGGCCCGCCCTGGCGAGCCTGGCGGCGGCGGTGGCCCTGGGCGCAGGAGTCGGAGCGGCCAACGGTCTCGCGCTCACGCGCCTGCACCTCCCCCACCCCTTCATCGCCACCCTGGCCACCCTGAACGTGGCCCGGGGCGCCACCTACCTGTTGAGCGGAGGGGTGCCGATCTCCGGGCTGTCCCCCGAGGTCCGGTGGCTGGGTTCCGCGGACCTCACGGTGTTCCCTGGCACGCCGCTGGCGACCGCAATCCCGATCTCGTTCCTGGTGGTGGTGGCTCTGTACGGGGCCGGGACCGTGTTCCTGCGCCGGACGCCCACGGGACGACACCTGTACGCCCTGGGCGGCAACCCCCGGGCGGCCCAGTACGCGGGCATCGACACCGCGCGGTTGCTGGTGCTCGTGTACGTGTTGTGCGGAGCGCTAGCCGGGGTGGCGGGCGTGCTGTTGGCGGGGCGGGTGAACTCCGCCTATCCCACCGCGGGGATCGGCGCGGAGCTCGACAGCATCGCGGCGGTGATCATCGGCGGCGCCAGCTTCTTCGGCGGCCGCGGCACACCCGGCGGGGTGTTCTTGGGGGCGGTGATCATGGGCCTGCTGCGCAACGGGCTCAACCTCATGAACGTGTCGGTGTTCTGGCAGCAGGTGTTCATCGGGCTCATCATCCTGCTGGCGGTGTACGTGGACGTCTTGCGGCGGCGCGCCGCCCAGCTGGAGTCGTGAGCACGCAACACCACACCGAAGGAGGTGAAAGAGCATGAAGCGGATCGCGTTCGCCTTGGTCTGTCTGGCGCTGGCCCTGGCCGTGCTCGCGGCCACAGCCGGCGCGGGTCCTCGCGCGTACACCATCCTGCTCAGCATGAAGGGGCCGGGTTCCGGCAACCCCTTCTGGGCCGCGGTGGAGCGTGGGGCCCGGGACGCCGCCCGGGCCCTGGGGGTCAATCTCGTGGTGCTCTCGCCGCCCGCGGAGACGGACGTGCAGGCGCAGGTGGCCATCCTGGAGGACCAGATCGCCAAGCGGGTGAACGCTATCGTGGTGGCGCCCACGGACGTGAGCGCCCTCAACAGCACGTTCGACAAGGCGCGGGCACGGCGGATCCCGGTCCTGTTCGTGGACACGGACGCCACCTGGCCTCACAAGGTGACCTTCATCGGAACCGACAACCGCGCGGGCGGCGCGCTGGGCGGGCGGTTCCTCTGCCAGCAGCTGCAGGGGCGGGGTGAGGTGGCTATCATCACGGGGGTCATGACCACCCAGAGCATCCGGGCGCGGGTGGAAGGTGCGCGGGACGCCATGCGGCGGTGCGGCCTGCAGATCGTGGCGGAACTGCCCGCCAACAGCGACCGGGCCCTGGGCCAGCAGGTGATGGAAGACATCCTCACCCGGCGGCCCAACGTACGGGGCGTGTTCGCGGCCAACGATCTCATGGCCCTCGGGGCCGCGGAGGCGGTGAAGGCTCGGGGCCGGACGGGTCAGGTGCTCATCGTGGGGTTCGACGCCATCCCGGAGGCCGCGCAGGCCATCCTGCGGGGCGAGATGGCAGCCAGCGTGGCCCAGAACCCGTACAACATGGGGAAGTTCGGGATCGAGAACGCCGTCAAGGTCCTGAACGGCCAGACGGTGCCCAAGCGCATCGACACCGGCACCACGCTGGTGACCAAGCAGAACGCGGCACAGTACGCCAAGTGAAGGGTCGGTGGGCTGAGCTGCGCGTGGGCGTGGTGGGAGCCGGCGGCATGGGCTCCCGCCACGCCCGCAACCTGCTGGGTCGGGGCGCGGCGGTGGTGGCGGTGGCCGACAGCGACCCCGAGCGTGCGCGCTCGCTGGCCGAGGCGTGCGGCGGGGCGCGCACGTACGAGGACGGGGCGGAGCTGGTCCGGGATCCGGACGTGGAGGCGGTGGTGGTGGCGAGCCCGGACCCCACCCACGCCCGCTACGTGCTGGCGTGTTTGCAGGCCGAAAAGCCCGTGTTCTGTGAGAAGCCGCTGGCCACCACGGTACAGGACGCCGAGGAGGTGGTCCGCCGGGAGCTGGCCTGCGGCCGGCGACTGGTCCAGGTCGGGTTCCAGCGGCGCTACGACCCGGAGTTCCGGGCCCTGCGCCGGGCCGTGGAGGAAGGCTTGGTGGGCCGGCCGGTGCTGTTCCGGGCGTGGCACCGCAACGCCCGCGCCGCGCACGGCCCCCCGGGCAGCAACGAGGCGGTCATCGTGAACTCCGCCATCCACGACCTGGACGAGCTGCGGTGGCTTGCGGGTGCGGAGGTGGAGGTGGTGCACGCGGTGGTCGGGCGGTCGGTGGACCCGTCCTTGGGCGAGGGCATCCTCGACCTGCAGGTGATGCAGCTCGGCCTGACGGGCGGCGCCCTTGCGCTGGTGGAGCTCAACCTGTCCGCGGGGTACGGGTACGAGGTGGGCGTGGAAGTGGTGGGAGACCAGGGCTCGCTCAGCGCGGGCTTGCCGTCCGGCGTGGTGGCCCGGCGCGAGGGCCGGTGTGGGGTCTCGGTGCCTGGGGACTGGCTGGCGCGCTTTGAGGACGCGTACGCGGCCGAGGTGGCGAGCTGGGTGGACACCCTGCGGTCTGGCGGACCTCCCTGGCCGCACGCCTGGGACGGGTACGCGGCACTCGTGGCGGCCCGCGCCTGCGCCCACGCCCTGCGCACGGGAGGCGCGGTGCGGCTTACCGCCGAGAACCCCCCGCCGCTGTACGCAGCCTAATCGGAGGTGCGGGGTGTGGATCGGCCTCATGACCGACAGCCTGCGCCACCTGCCTCGGGAGGAGGTACTGGACCGCTGCGCCCGCTGGGGCATCCAGTCCGTGGAGCTGGGCACCGGGAACTTCTCGCCCGCCCCCCACGTGGACCTACAGGCGCTCCTGCGCGACCGCGCCGAGCGCGAGCGGCTGCTGCGGGACGTCCGCGGCCGGGGGCTGCGGATCAGCGCGCTGAACTGCAGCGGCAACCCGCTGCACCCGCGGTCCGACGTCGCGAGCCGCCACGCCCAGGTGGTGCGGGACACCGTGGCGCTGGCCGGGCTGTTGGAGGTGGACACCGTGGTCACCATGTCCGGCTGTCCCGGGGCGCCGGGCGGGGGGGACGTGCCGAACTGGGTGGTTTCCACCTGGCCGCCGGAGTTCGTGGAGGCCGTGGAGTGGCAATGGCGGGAGCGCGTGGTGCCGTTTTGGCAGGAGATGGCGGACTGGGCCGAACGCCACGGGGTGCGCCTCGCGGTGGAGATGCACCCGGGGCAGTGCGTGTACAACCCGGCGACCCTGCTGAGGCTGCGGCAGGCGGCAGGCCCCAGGGTCGGTGCGAACCTGGACCCGAGCCACCTGTTCTGGCAGGGCGTGGACGTGCTCGACACGGTGCGCGGCCTGGGGGGCGACATCGTGCACGTGCACGCCAAGGACACCCGCCTGGACGGCCCGAACGTGCGCCGTGACGGCGTCCTGCATCTCGCGG